>CAOOJO010000249.1 GCA_948496895.1 uncultured Acetatifactor sp.
CACCCCGGCCTCCTCGGACATCCCGAAGAGTCCCTCCTCCGAGGTCTCGGCCAGCTCATAGAGGACTACGGCGAACCAGGGAGCGTCCAGCCCCAAGCCGTACAGCCGCCCGCCCTCCTCTATGCCCTCTCTGTAGGGAATCCTGCCATAGAGGATTTTCTCCAGATAGATTTTCCGGTAATCCTCCTCGTACCGCTTGACGGTGCTCTGGAGCTTTTGGTTCCTGGCGATGTAGTCATTGATATAGCGCTCCATTTTGTCATAGTCCTCGGCAACCGCCCTGTCCTCGTTCCCGGCCTCCCTGAACAGGCCGAAGATGCGTTTGATGGGGCTGTAGTTGCGGTTGGTCAAAGCCAGGCACAGCAGAATGGAGAGCACGATGCACAAGATTAGCGCCACCGCGGAGTAGACCCTGACGAACACGAAGGAAGAATGCAGCATGTCCTTGGGGGATGCATAGACGAAGGTAAGGCCGTACTGGCTGGAATACCGAATCCTCACCGCGTAAGTGATGCCGTCGAAGCTGACCCGCTCCCCGTCCCGCCAGCCTGTGGCCTGGAGCAGCTCCGCCAGCTCCTTCTGGGCGGTGGCATCGAAGCTGCTGCCGATGATTCCATTAGAATTGTAGATCAACAGCTTGTCATGCTCGTCTAACTGCAGATTGGCGGCCATCTGATCCATGTACTCATTCTTTATCTGTACGGCAATCGTCACAGGGGGATCCTGTTTCCCGCTGTTGAGGACGCTGCTGACAATCAGGTTGCGGCGCTCCCCGGACTTCCCCGAAAGCTGGACGGACTTCCCGTTCCATCTGCTTTTCAGCGCTTCCTGCCATTCCTCGAAGGAGCCTCCGTAATTCAGCTCATGGAAATAGTCGCTCTCTACCCCCCCGGTCTCAGAAAACACCATTTCATACTGGGGAAAATACAGATAGGCCGTCTCCAGATTGGTGCCCACCAGCACCTTGCTCATATATTTGTGGATCTGGTATTCTGTCCAGTAGTCCCGCTCCTTTGATTTGGCGTAGGAGACGATCAGCTCCGAATTCTTTACCCGGTTGATCAGCTGGTAGGCGGACCAGAACTCCTGGTTCACCTCGCCGGAGAGCTGCTCTAACGCCACGCCCCGGAACCCCTGCGCTTCCTTCTCCATGCTCATGAGGAACATGGCCGACAGGGCGATGCTGATCAGCATGGGCAGCAGCAGTATATAGAGCGCCGATTTCAGCAGGGACATGAACACCTTTGAATTCGGCTCCAGCCTTAAGTTCACTCTTTTTTCCATCCTCTATCCCTTCATAAATCCGTATATGGAAGAAGGCTCCCCGGGGGAAGCCCTCAAAAAAGCCTGTCTATCACGTCCTGTACAGTCTTCACCCCTATGATTTCCATTCCCCCCATCCTGCCGCATTCCTCCGCGCACACGGCGGGCAGGAGGCAGATCTCGAAGCCCAGCTTCTCCGCCTCCGTCACCCGCTGCTTCGCCATGCTCACCCCTCTGACCTCGCCGCTTAAGCCTACCTCTCCGAAGGCCACCAGCTTGGGGCTTAAGACCCTGTTGTGGAAGCTTGACAGTATGGCTATCACTATCCCTAAGTCCATGGCCGGCTCCAGCACCTTCAGGCCGCCGGTGATGTTCACATAGGCATCGCAGGGCGCGAGCTGCACGCCGGAGCGCTTCTCCAGCACTGCCATCAGAAGGTTCACCCTGTTGAAGTCCGTCCCCGTGGTCTGCCTGCGTGGGATGCCGAAATTGCTGTGGCACACCAGGGCCTGAATCTCCACCAGAAGCGGCCTGGTGCCCTCGCAGGTGGCCGCCACCACGGAGCCGCTGGCATTCTCCGGCCTGCCGTTCAGCATGTATTCCGAGGCGTTGGGCACCTCCACCAGCCCTGTCTGGCGCATCTCGAAGACGCCTATCTCATTGGTGGAGCCGAAGCGGTTCTTCACCCCACGCAGAATGCGGTAGGAGGCATGTCCGTCCCCCTCGAAGTACAGCACCGCGTCCACCATATGCTCCAGCACCCTGGGGCCCGCCACCGTGCCCTCCTTGGTCACATGGCCCACGATGAGCACCGACACCCCCAGGCCCTTGGCCAGCTGTAGCAGAACCGCCGTGGATTCCCTTACCTGGGACACGCTGCCCGGGGCGGAGGACACGTTCTCATTGTACATGGTCTGGATGGAATCGATGACCACCGCCTCCGGCGGAGCGGAACGGATGATCTCCGCTATGTCCGCCAGGTTCGTCTCGCACAGCAGCAGCATCTTCTCGGAGAATTCGCCAATCCGGTCCGCCCGCATCTTGATCTGGACCAGGGACTCCTCCCCCGATATGTAGAGCACTGTCCTGCCCTGCCTGGACAGATTGCGGCAGACCTGCAGGAGCAGGGTAGATTTCCCGATTCCCGGGTCTCCTCCCACCAGCGTCAGCGACCCCTGCACGATGCCGCCCCCCAGAACCCTGTCCAGCTCTCCGATGCCGGTGACCAGCCTGTCCTCCTCCCGGACAGTGACCTGGGACAATACAGTGGGGGCGGCCCGGCGCAGCCTGTCGGCAGACGCGCCGAAGCCGCCCCCACGAGAGGGCCTGTCTGCCGGCCCCTCCACAAAAGTATTCCATTCCCTGCAGCCGGGACACTGGCCCATCCATTTGGCGGACTCGTATCCACAGCTGCTACAGAAAAAAACAGTCGATGCCTTCGCTTTTGCCATAACCCGTCTATACCCTTAAATCTGTACGATCTTCACCGGCACCTCGCCCGCTGTCTCCAGCTCCACGCTCAAGGACAGCTTTCCGCCGAAATGGGTCTTGATGGCCCCGATGCTCTCTCCGCCCACGAAGACCTCATAGGCCGTGTCATCCGCCAGCCCTACGGTAATCTGGGCATCCTCGTCCCCCTCTACGATGAATTCCACGCCGTCCGCCTTCTCCGTAAACTCCAGGACGCTGGTGCCCGGTACGGATTCATAGAGGAAGGAGCCGTTCTTCTCCAGCTTGGTGATCTCCCTGTAGGTCTTCACCTTCAGCAGATCCCCCGCATGCTGATAGTCCTCCACCTTGGCCTTTTTCTCCAGCTTATGATTGCCGAAACTGATAGCGCCATCCGATTCGCTGCGAATCAACTCCTCCACCACTGCCATGTCTAAACCCTCCTGCATAGTCGTATTCTGTATTCCATCCCTATAGGGAACAGCTTCTTATTCTTAGTATAATATAATCCGCACGCTTTTTCTACAAGATTTTAATATTTTTTCTTCTCATGGTTTTACGGTGAAACACACCTTCCCATTCTTGAAGCCTGCCGACACCGTATCCCCGGGCTGCACCCGCTTTAAGAGGATTTCCTCCGCCAGCGCGTCCTCCACCACGGATTGGATGGCGCGCTTCAAGGGCCTGGCCCCCATCTTCACGTCCGAATATTTCTCTACCAGATGTTCCTTCAGGGCGTTTGTCAGGGTGAGCCTGATGTCCATCTGGGCCTCGCACCGGTCATGGAGATTGGCGGAGAGCAGCCCTACAATCTCCTTCATGTTGTCCTTGTCAAGCTGATGGAAGACAATCATATCGTCAATCCGGTTGATGAACTCCGGCTTGAAGCTGCGCTTCACCTCTTCCATGACACCGGCCTTCATCCGCTCATAGTCCCGCTTTGCGTCGCTGGTGGCCGCGAAGCCCAGGTTCTTGGGATCCACGATGCGCTGTGCTCCGGCGTTGGAGGTCATGATCAGGACGGTGTTCTTGAAGCTCACCTTCCGGCCCTTGGAATCCGTGATGTGGCCATCGTCCAGAATCTGCAGCAGGATGTTGAACACGTCCGGATGGGCCTTCTCGATTTCATCGAAAAGCACCACGGAGTAGGGGTTTCGCCTGACCTTCTCGGAGAGCTGGCCGCCCTCGTCGAAGCCCACGTAGCCGGGCGGGGAGCCTATCATCTTGGACACGGAGTGGCCTTCCATATACTCCGACATATCCACCCGGATGATGGCCTCCTCCGTGCCGAACATGGCCTCCGCCAGCGCCTTGGACAGCTCTGTCTTGCCCACGCCGGTGGGACCCAGGAACAGGAAGGAGCCGATGGGGCGCTTGGGGTCCTTGAGGCCCACCCGCCCTCTGCGCATGGCCCTGGCCACGGCCACCACGGCCTCCTCCTGGCCGATGACCCGCTTGTGGAGGATGCCCTCCAGCCTCAGGAGCTTGTCGCTCTCCTTCTGGGCCAGCTTTTGCACCGGAATCTTGGTCCACATGGCCACCACTTCCGCGATTTCGTCCTCGCCTATGGCATATTTCCTGTTGCCGTCCTGGCTTTCCATGCGCTTCTTCGTCCGCTGGAACTTCTTTACCAGTTCATCCTGCTTGTTCTTGATCTCCACCGCCTGGGAGAAGGCCTCCATGCGGATGGAGCGCTCGATCTGCTGATCCATCTTTTTGATCTGCTCCAGAAGATCCTTCTGCTTATCCGGCATGTCCACGGACTTCAGCCTGGCGCTGGCCGCGGCCTCGTCTATCAGGTCGATGGCCTTGTCCGGCAGGTTCCTGTCATTGATATAGCGATTGGAAAGCCGTACCGCCGCGTTCACGGCCTCCGGCGTGATTGTCACCCTGTGGTGCTCCTCGTATTTGCCTTTGATGCCCTCCAGGATGCGGATGGCCTCCTCCTCCGTGGGTTCCTCCACGTTCACCGGCTGGAACCGCCGCTCCAGGGCGGCATCCTTCTCGATATATTTGCGGTACTCCACGATAGTGGTGGCGCCGATCATCTGCAGCTCGCCCCTGGCCAGGGAGGGCTTCAGGATATTAGAGGCATCGATGGCCCCCTCCGCGCCGCCCGCGCCGATTAAGGTATGCAGCTCATCCATAAACAGGATGACATTTCCGTCTTCTATTACTTCCCGTATGACCCGCTTGATGCGCTCCTCGAATTCCCCCCGGTATTTGCTCCCGGCTACCATGCCGGAGAGGTCCAGAGTCAGGAGCCTCTTCCCCCGCACGGTGGCGGGCACCTTCCCCTCCACGATGCGCTGGGCCAGGCCCTCT
>CAOOJO010000250.1 GCA_948496895.1 uncultured Acetatifactor sp.
AGGGAATAAAGGCCCTCTCTGTACAAGTATCGATAAAGGGAGCCTTTCTGATTCTGGTATTTTGTCCATTGAAGGAATAGCTGAGCAGTTCATCGAAAATTACCAGCCTGGATTTTCTGTTATAAATATTTTCTATATCAATGTTCTGCTCAGAGAAGTCTTCTTCCTTTCGGATTTTCAGTTTATAAAAAGCTTCGTACCTGCCGAAGGGCACGGTTATGTCGAAGGTATACTGGAGCGTGGCGAATGCGGCATCTACATGGATATAATCTGCCATTTCCGCCGGGACAGGTTTTCCGCGTAGGGCGTACTGTAGCAGATGGAGAGCATCGATGAGAGCTGTCTTGCCGGATCCGTTCTGGCCATATAAGCCTAAAATGCTGGCCTTGTAGTTTTTTCTTGGGTTGAAGAAGCGCATATGTCCTTCTCTGATGTTTTTGAAATCCTGTATGGTTATCTCGGTCAGGCGAACAGTGGAATCCCTCATAGCCAAGCTCCTTTCATTTCTGTATCCATATTTTAGCATCATTCCCTGAAAATGTCAATTTGAATCGCGATATATTCATTATTTGTTCCTTTTTCACATTTCGATTCATAAAGAGAGGAACTGTGATTCGGAATTGGGCATTCTCATTTTATGATGACAGAAAAGGAGCATATTATACAGAATACTTTAGCCAAAATATCAGGAATTGACTATAGACAAAAGCATAGCTGTCGTGGGATAATAAACTCACTTTATCAATTGGTACCGGAGTGCGCTGGTGGAGAGCTCGGACAGGTAGGCGGACAAGCGGCGGATAAGCGTCGGCGAAGCCGGGGCAGGGAAGCTGGCGTGCTGGGCAGGGAAGCTGGCGCGTGCCAGGAACAGGAGGAGCGAGTCTATGGACAAGAAACTGGAGCTGTACTATGAAAAGCCTGCGGGCAGATGGGAGGAGACAATCTGCCTTGGAAACGGCAGGCTGGGGGCCATGGTGTGGGGCGGCCCCGGGGAGGAGAAGCTGGGCCTGAACGAGGACAGCCTCTGGAGCGGCTATGAGAGGGACCGGACGAACCCGGAGGCCTTCGAGAGACTGCAGGAGGCCCGGCGGCTGATATTCCAGGGCAAGACCGCGGAGGCGGAGGAGCTGATCCGGGGGCGGATGCTGGGAGAGTACGGCGAGTCCTATCTTCCCCTGGGGAACCTGAATATCGTATATTGCAACCTGGAGAGCAGGGAAAAGGACGGCTTCGCGGCGGAGAATTACCGCAGGAGCCTGGATCTGGGGGAGGCGGTGGCTTATGTGGACTTTGACGCGGAGGGAGTCCACTACAGCCGGGAGATGTTCGCCAGCTATCCGGGGCAGGCCATTTTGGTGGCCCTGGGGGCATCGGAGCCTGTGATGGATCTGGAGATTTCCCTGGATTCCCTGTTGAAATGCCGCATGGAGGAGGCGGCCGACGGCCTGCATTTTAAGGGAAAATGCCCGGAGCATCTGGATCCCGGCTATATCCGGGAGGGAGAGGAGGCCGTCATCTGGGGGTACAGAGGGAAACGGTTTTCCGGTAAGATAAGGGTGCTGGAGGGAGACGGGGAGGTCTCCGTCTCGGACGGGATGCTTCGGATCAGAGGGTGTTCCCGGACAGTGCTTTCCGTAGAAGCGGTGCGGCCTGCCGCCCTGGAGGGCGTCGCCGGAGAGGGCGGCTATGATGCCATCCGGGAGGCTCATGTGCGGGATTACCGGGCAATCTACGATAAGGTGGAGCTGTACCTGGGGGAGCAGATTGAGCAGCCCACGGACGTGCGGCTGGAGAACCTGCGGGCGGGAGGCGAGGACAATGGCCTGTTCGCTCTGTATTTCCAGTATGGGCGCTACCTGATGATCGCGTCCTCCAGGGAGGGGAGCTTCCCGGCCAATCTCCAGGGAATATGGAGCTGGCAGTGGCAGGCGCCCTGGAGCAGCAACTGGACCACCAACATCAATCTGGAGATGAACTACTGGCCGGCCTTAAGCTGCGGGCTGGAGGAATGCATGGAGCCCTATTTTTCCTTTGTGGAAAGGCTGGCGGAGCACGGGGAGCGCACGGCTGCCGTGAACTACCGCTGCCGGGGCAGCGTCCAGCATCATAACGCGGACGCCTGGTGCGCCACCACGCCCATGGGCATCGGATACGGAGGCGAGGAGGGCGTGGACGGCAGCGTCACCTGGTCCATGTGGCCCATGGGGCTGAACTGGCTGTCCCAGGAATTCTACCATTATTATGAGTACACCGGGGATCTGGAGTTCCTGCGTCAGAAGGCCTATCCGCTGTTCCGGGCCGATGCCCTGTTTTTGGTGGACTGGCTGGTGGAGCATGAGGGGAGGTATGTCACCTGTCCTTCCACCTCCCCGGAGAACCGCTACTATACGCCGGAGGGGAAGAGCTGCTGCGTCACCTATGGCTCGGCTATGGATCTGGAGCTGACGGAGGACGTGTTCCGGCATTTCCTGGAGATATGTGAAATACTGGACATCGAGGATCCGCTGATTCCGGAGGTGGAGGAGCGCCTGTCGAAGCTGGAGCCGGTGAAGAAGGGGAGCTTCGGCCAGATCCTGGAGTGGGCCGGGGAGTACCGGGAGGTGGAGCCGGGCCACAGGCATGTCTCCCATCTGTACGGCCTCTATCCGTCGGAGCTTTGGGCGGACAGGGAGGACATGAGGCAGGCGGCGAGGATTTCCCTGGAGAACCGGCTGAAGAACGGAGGCGGCCACACGGGCTGGAGCTGCGCCTGGATAATCAATCTGTTCGGCGTGTTGAAGGATGGGGAGAAGGCCTGGGAGTATCTGCATACCCTTCTGACCAGGTCCACCTATCCCAATCTGTGGGACGCCCATGAGCCCTTCCAGATTGACGGCAACTTCGGCGGCATCGCGGGCATGGCGAACATGCTGGTGCAGGACAGGGGCGGGGAGGTCATGCTGCTGCCCGCGCTGCCCGGTCAGTTTGCCTCGGGCTATGCGAAGGGGCTTCGTATCAAAGGCGGGAAGGTGGTTGACATCGCCTGGGAGGACGGGAAGCTGGTTTCATCGGAAATTCGTGAGAAGAACTGATTATATTGGGCGGCGGGCTATGCCTGAGGGGCATTCAGCTTTGATGATAGAAGCACTGTTTCTATAAATATGCCGCTTTCCGCTCTGCACTGTGGAGGTGCTCGCTCGTTATACACTTCCGACTGGCAAATGTTTCGGTGGCGAGTATATATAGGGGGGCAGGGGTCTTCAGCGATTTGGTGCGGGACGGCATAGGACGGTGCAGTACGGCGCAGGGCCTTCGCCCGGTGAGGCCGGGAGTGGGGCTGCGCTGACAGGAGAAAGGACAGGTATCTGTATGGCGCGTATATTGGAAGGGGCGGAGTGGATCTGGTGCAATGACAGCCCCCAGGCGGACGAGTACGGGGAGTTCGTGGACTGCTTTCCCTATGAGGCCGGGAGGGCGGTGCTGCGGATTTCGGCGGACAGCAACTATGCCGCCTATGTGAACGGAGAGCTGGCGGCGTGGGGGCAGTATGCGGATTTCCCCTGGGACAAGGTGTATGACGAGGTGGACGTTTCGGGGTTCTGCCGGAAGGGGGAGAACCGTCTGGCCATCGTGGTGTGGTACTATGGCATCGGCACATCATCCACCTACTGCCGGGGCAACGCGGGGCTGCTGTATGAGCTTGCGGGAGAAAAGGGGGTATTGTGCAGGAGCGGCCAGGAGACCCTTTCCCGCATGAGCAGAGCCTATCTGAACCACAGGATGCATATCATCACTGGCCAGCTGGGGCTGGGCTACGGCTATGATGCCACCAGGGATGACGGGTGGATGACGGGGGAGCTTTCGGGCTTTGGGCCGTCGGCGGTGGTGGAACAGGAGCTGCCCCTGCGGGCCAGGCCCTGCGATAAGCTGACGTTCCTGCCGGATGTGGACGGGGTGGAATGCAAACGGTTAGACGAGACTACCGTAGTCTATGACCTGGGCAGCGAGCAGGTGGGGTTCCTGTGCCTGAAGCTGGATTCGCCCTGCGCGCAGGACATTACCATCGCCTATGGGGAGCATATAGAGGACGGGCGGGTGCGGCGGATCATCGGCGGCAGGGACTTCAGCGTCTTCTATAGGGCAAAGGAGGGGCGCAACGTGTACCGCAATCCTTTCCGCAGGCTGGGCTGCCGCTATCTGGAGATTCATTCCGAGCAGCCCGTGACGGTGGAGCAGCTCGGAATCGCGCCTACCATGTATGTGCTGGCGGAGCGGGAGCGCCCCAGGCTGGACGCGCTTCAGGAGAAGATTTACGATATGTGCGTGGAGACGCTGCATCTGTGCATGCATGAGCATTATGAGGACTGCCCCTGGAGGGAGCAGGCGCTGTATGCCATGGACAGCCGCAACCAGATGCTCTGCGGCTATTATGCCTTCGGGGAGTACCGTTTCCCCCGGGCCTCCCTGGAGCTGATGTCCAAAGACAGGCGGGAGGACGGCCTGCTGTCGATTTGTTATCCCATTGAGATGGACTTCGTGATTCCGTCCTTTTCGCTGCATTATATCACGGAGTGCAGAGAATACCTGGAGTATAGCGGCGACAGGGAGTTTTTGAGGGAGATTTATCCCAAGCTGGCGTCTGTGGTGGAGGCTTTCACGGGACGCATGGAAGAGGGGCATTCCATGGAAGAGAGGCGTTCCATGGAGGACGGGCTGGTGCTGCCCTTTGCGGGACGGGAGCGGTATTGGAATTTCTATGAATGGCGGGAGGGACTGGACGGCTACGCAACGGATCCTTCCGTGCCGGATGTGCTGCTGAACAGCCTGCTGTCCCTTGCTTTGCAGCATCTTGCAGATATTGGGGAGAAGCTGGGAATGGAAGAGGGGCATAGCGCGGAGGAAGAGCATGCCATGGAGGGAGAAGGTGCCACGGAAGGGAAGCGCATCATGTCAAAGGTGCGCCCGGCGGAACGGAAGGAGAGCGCTCCGGCGGATTACAGGGCCCGGGCACAGCGGCTGAATCAGCGCATCTATGAGGCGTTCTGGGACGAGGAG
>CAOOJO010000251.1 GCA_948496895.1 uncultured Acetatifactor sp.
GGCAGGACTGCCGTGACCAGGCCGTCCTCCACCAGGACAGCCTGGCCCCGCCGGGGAATCATATTCTCGCTGCCATCCAGAAGGATCAGATTCGTAAACGCTTTTTTCATATAGGTACCTCCATGTGACATTATTATATCTGCTTTTTGGAAAAAGCGCAATGGGAAAGGACAGCGGGATTCAGGAGACACAGACAGCCGGGACATGCGTGGGAAAACGCAATCCCGGCTGTATTCGGCCAGTCTGTATCAGATGGAAAACCTGCGAAGCGGCCCTTACTGGAACAGCTTCAGCACCATGCCATCCTGCTGCATCTGCCTCTTCAGCATCAGGTTCCTGTACTCGCTGAGCAGATCCTCCTTCTGCTTCTCGGAAATGGCCTTGGGCATATCCAAATCCTCGATGCGGCTCCTGGAGCTGAGCTGCTCTAAGCTGGCGCCTGTGTTGTAATTATAGGCATGCTCCAGGCGGTTGGTGGAAGCGCCCAGGCTGCTCCTCTGGCTGGATACCTTGTTGATGGCATCATCGATGGTGTCCAGGCTGAACTTCTTCGTCACGTCGAAGTCCGCGATGCCCAGCGCCTCCAAAGTGGAGTTTGCCATGCCGATGCGCATGCCGCTGCCGTCCGGATTGGTGGCGATGTGCATGTCGGCCATGCTGCCGTCCAGGAGCTTCTGCTCGTTCAGAGAAGTGGTCTTGGACATGGACTGGATGCCTTCCTTCATCTGGTTGATCTCGTCCTGATAATACTGCTTATCCGAAGCGGAGGCAAGGCCGTTCATGGAGCGCAGGGCCAGGTCGCGTATCCTCTGCAGATAATCCATTACGCCGCCTAAGGCCCCATCGGCCACGTTCAGGGCGCCCATGCCCTCTTTCGCGTTCTGCGCGCCTACGTTCAGCCCGGTCTCCTGGGCCTGCATCTTCTTGCCAATGGCAAGCCCTGCCGCATCGTCCGCGGCGGTGTTGATCCTCTTGCCGCTGGAGATATGAGAATATGAATTATAAATTCCACTGGTTATGGTCATGCTACTCATAACGGAACCTCCTTTTCCCCGATTTTATATAACAATAAAAGCACATAACCTTTCCTTCGTACCTGCTTTTCTTTATTATATAGTTTTTTCCAAAATTTTTCAACTGGAATTTTGGGAAAATTTTGCACAATCACCAGTTAGGCTTTCCACACCCCGTGAAAAGTAACCCGGAGCGGGACCAGCGGGGACAGAGGACAACGCAAGACATTGAAAAGGGGAAGGATTTGTGGTAGAATAGGGTCAGCGTTTCAATCTGTTCAATCTGCAGCATGGGGGTAATTTTATCATGAAGTTTCTGGTAAACCGCAAACTGGCAACCCGTATCGGCATCATCACCACTGTCATCACTCTGGCGGGGATGCTGCTTCTATGGCGCACGGTATCCGACAGGGTCTCGGAGATCGTCAAGAACGACATCACCAACCAGATGACGGACGCCGTGGAATCCAGGGCCGCCATCATCAACGATTACGTAGCGTCCGCAGAGGAGTACATGACGGCTTTCGCCCTTGGAAGGGAGGTACATGACCTGCTCATGGATCCGGAGGATCAGGAGCTGCTGGCAAGCGTCCAGAAATATACGGAAGACTTTGCGGCCGTCAAGGGCATCTTCGAGGGGCTCTACATTGCCACCCCGGATACCTATGTGCTGACCCATACTTCGGAACAGGCCATCGGCATCACCACCCGGTCAGGAGAATCCCTGGAACTGTTCCGGAATACCATTTTGGCCCGGGAGCAGCTGACCAATTCGGGCATCATGAAGTCGCCGGGCACGGGCAGCATGATACTTTCCATGTATTATCCGATCTTTGAGGAGGGGGAATGCATCGGCTATGTGGGGGCAGGGGTCTATGCGGACCGGCTGATGGACGTATTGCTCGGACTGGACATCCAGGGGCTGCCGGGCAGCGAGTATGTGTTCCTGAACGTGGAGACCGGCGTCTATCTTTACCATGAGAAGGAAGAGCTGCTGAACACGGAGACGGAGGACAGCGGCTATCAGGAGATCATCCGCAGAATCAAGGAGGACGGCGGCACCCAGGCCGGCACCTATGCCTATGAGGACGAAGGCGGCGTGGAGCAGATGGTGGTATACAAGTATCTGAAGGACCGCGGATGGGTGTTCATGGTGCGGGACAATGCGGCGGAGGTATACGGGGCCCTGTCGGAGGTGCGCTTCGCGGTGGGTACGGTCTGCGGGGCAGTGGCGGTGGTCATCATCCTAGTGACGCTCCTCATACTATATCGCCAGGGCAAGGAGCTCATGGCTGTGGAGAGGGCCATCCGGCATCTGGGCAGCCTGAGCCTCTCCGCCGACCAGGAGCTGGAGCGGTTCTACGGCAGGAAGGATGAAATCGGCATGATCGCGCAGACGATACATGATGTCTGCGGCTATCTGCGCAAGACGGTGGAGGATATGGGACGGATCCTGGGAGAGATGGCGGACGGGAACATTGCCGTGGACGTGGTCAGGAAAGAGACGTTCTACATAGGCGATTTCAGGATCCTGGCAGAGAGCCTGAAGACCATCCGCACCAATCTGACCAAGCTGATGCGGGATATTTCCCATATCTCAAACCAGGTGGATACCGGGGCGGAGCAGCTCTCGGCGGGCGTCCATACGCTTTCCCAGGGAGCCGTGGAGCAATCGGCATCCGTGGAGGGGCTGGCGGCGAACGTGACACAGATCACGGCCCAGATAAAGGACAGCACCGTATGCTGCCATGACGCAAGCGAGCTGGTGGACAAGGCCAACGGCTACGCCGCGGAGGCCGATGCGAAGATGGCGCAGCTGAAGGTGGCCACAGAGAATATCCAGCAGTCCTCCGCCAAGATAGGGAGCATCATAAAGACCATTGAGGACATCGCGTTCCAGACCAACATCCTGGCGCTGAACGCCGCGGTGGAAGCGGCCCATGCCGGTGAGGCGGGCAGGGGCTTCGCCGTGGTGGCGGAGGAGGTGCGCAGCCTTGCCGCCGAGTCCGGGGAGGCCGTCCAGAGCACCAGCGTCCTGATCGGGGGATCCGTGCAGGATGTGAATACGGGGACGGCTGCCGCAGGCGATGTCATATCCGCGGTGCAGATCATCAACGAATGCATCCAGTCCATTAAGACGCTCATGGACGAACTGGCCCTGGCAAGCGTGCGCCAGTCGGAGATGATCGTATCCGTGGAGGAGGGAATCCGGGAAATCGAGAGGGTGGTACAGACGAACTCCGCCGTGGCGGAGGAAAGCGCCTCGGTCTCCAGGGAGCTGTCAGACCAGGCCAGGATTCTGAACGGCCTGATCGGCCAGTTCCGGGTGCAGTGAGCCGCGAGGCGGGCAAACTCCCCATGCCGGGCGGAGGGAAGGTCCGGCTGAGGAATATAGGATCGAGGAAAGGAGAGAGATGGATGAAGCAGAAGACCACAGGGGCCTTATTCGCGAACGGGCCCAAGCTCTTCATTGCCCATGCAGAAATCGCGGGCATATAGGAATCTGCATGGGCCAATAGCACTATATGCTCTGCTGTTTCTGCACTTTATTCATGATGCCTGACAATGCTTGGATAAGGAGCGGGAAACGGAGGAAAGCATTCCGATGAAATATGTAAATGCAGCAGAGATATTGCCGGAGAGGCTACTGAGGGAGCTCCAGACCTATATCGACGGGGACGTGCTCTATGTCCCCAAGTATTCGTCCAAAGAGAAATGGGGGACCGTCAGCGGCTCCCGCAGCTTTTACGGAGAGCGCAACAGGGAGATCCGGAGGCTGTACAGGGAGGGGCGCTCCATGGAGGCGCTGTCGGAGGAATACGGTCTGGCGCATAGCACTATCCGGAAAATCATATATGGATGACGTTAAGGGCGCTCGCCGGGAATGGCGGGCGTCTTTTCTTTGGCCGATCCTTCTGCCCAAATTCGTTTATAATCGTTTTGGATACTTGTAGGACGCTCCTGCTTTTTCTAAAATATGCTTACGGAATCTTCCGGGACAAAGTGGACGGATTGGAAGGGATGGGGATTTTGGCGTCCGTGAGGACTATGGGCAGGACAGCGCTTGCCATTGATAAGAAGAGCCTGCTGACAGGCATCGCCTACCACCTGGTCAAGCAGCTCATGAATGTATTCTACGGCGTGTATTTCATCCGGATGATACTGGCGGGGCTGGAGACCGGGCGGGGCTTGGGGCATATCCTGGCGGTGCTTGGAATGATGCTTGGAATCAATATTTTGTTCGGGCGGTTCAATCAATACTATAAGAATGTCTTCCTGCCCGTTTTCCGGCTGAAGGCCTTCTCCTGTTCCTGCTGTCCGCCGTGGCGTTCCTGGGAGCGGTGTTCGCACTGCAGGCTTATTACAGATATGTCTTTGAGCCTGTCCACAGAGAGCGGATCGTAAACGGGCTGCAGCAGAGGCTCTTCGATAAGCTCCAGGCTGCGGATATGGCCAATTATGATGCGGAGGAGCTGTATACGGCGGTGGCCCTGGCGAACGAGGAGATTGCGGTCCGCCCTCTGGAGGCCACGGACAATCTGTTCCGGGGGGTCGAGGGACTGATCGCCGCCTGCGCCATCCTTGCCGGAACCATTCCCACCAACGGATTCGTGCTGGGAATCTGCATCCTCTCCTTTGCCGCGGGCATTTTCCTGACAAATGTCCAGTCCAAAAAGGAGGTCGGATACGATGAAGAGATGAAAAGGAAGGACAAGAAGCTGGCCATGCTGCGCCGTCTCCTGTATCTGCCGGAGTACGGGAAGGACAATCGGCTGAGCCATGTGCACCAGGTGTTCCTGAGGGAGTATAGAGCCACGGTGGAGGAAAAGGAAGGGATCGGGCTGGACAGCGGGAGGAGGATCGGGAACCTGGCTTTCCTGCGGAGGATGTTCTGCAGCGCTGTCTGCATGGACTTCCTGATTCCCCTGTATCTGAGCATGGCGGTCCTGCTGTGGGGAAGGCTGCCCATCTCGGCCTTCGTGGTGGCGGTCAACGCCGGAGACCAGATGCAGAGGACG
>CAOOJO010000252.1 GCA_948496895.1 uncultured Acetatifactor sp.
CTGGCAGGAAAACAAAGGTGCGCAGCAGAAATGAAATGAACAGAGGATTTTGTTCCTGTCGGGAGCATACTTCCTCCAATTTCGGATATTTCCCAATCAGATTTTTCACCATATCAGAACCTGAAAACCGCCCTGCCCAATAGGGAATGGTGAGCGTAACCGCCCTGCCCAGAAAGTTGATCAGCAGCGCAACAGGCGTCCTGAAAAGATGTCCCGTCGCTATCTGCAAAACAGCAATGGGAAATACAAAGGACATACTTTTCAGCGCATATAAAAGCAGGATGACAAGAGCAGCGGCAAGTGGCGCTTCTGGAGTATAATCCAAAACTGCCTGCACAGTTATCTCTTCGCCGGATGCAAGCGGCAGTATGACCAATGCTGCACAAATAGCAACCGGAAGAAATTTCAATAGCTTTTTAATATGCCTGTTTTTTTGTGGTTTCATACTACTACTCCAATCTATGTTTTTACATGCAGATGTTCTCCAATCGGTCGCATGAGGACATTCCGTGCTTCTTCTTTGGATATGCCGCAATTGCTGTCGGTACGATTGCTGTCTTCACGGATATGTCCCTCTGCCATCTGTTATGAAATATGGGAATCAGGTTCAGGCTAACCCCTCCCTGGCAAAAGGCGGCGCAACTGCTTCTGCGCCGCCTTACCATGACCTGCCTGCGGTTACCTTTCCAGCGGCTTTCTATTCCGCATTGTTTTTGTTCCTGGCGCTTTTCTTCCACAGCTCATCCGCAACAGGCTTCCAGTTTTCCGCATAGCGGTCGCATTTCGCACAGAGATGCTCTGCGCTTTCAGGAGACTGCAGGTCTGTGGAATGGGCTCCTGTGCAGCCCACCATCTCACGGAGCTTGTCCGGGTTCTCCAGCATGGGGCATGGCTGCATCATGTTTTCATTGAAGGGCTGCCTGTCGTGGTAGGCCATCATCATGGGAGAGCGCAGGGCCTCCAAAAGCGTCTTTTCCCGGATGTTGGAATCGGAATAGTGGACAAAGACACAGGGGTCGATGTCTCCGTTGGCGTTGATGTGGAGATACCGGCGGCCGCCCGCAATGCATCCTCCCACATACTCGGCGTCATTCTGGAAGTCCATGGCGAACAGGGGCTTCTCTGCCCGGTAACGGCGAATCCTCTCATAAGTGCCTCTGCGCTGGTCGGGCGTGGGCATCAGCTGGGGAGCCGCTTCATTTCCTACAGGCATGTAGTGGAAATACCAGATGAAATATGCCCCCATCTGAATCAACTGGTCGAAATACTCTTCCGATGTGATTGAATCGTAGTTCGCACTGGTATAGCAGGAGGAAATGCCGTATATCAGCTTCTTGCTCCGCAGAAGCTCCATTGCTTTCAGCACTTTTGCATAGACACCGTTTCCGCGCCTTCCGTCCGTTGCGTCCTCGAAGCCTTCCAGGGAGATGGCTGGGACAAAATTGCCTACCCGGAGCATTTCGTCAGCAAAATCCTCATCAATCAGCGTAGCATTGGTAAAGCACAGGAACACGCAGTCAGAATGCTTTTCACACAGCCGGATCAAATCCTTTTTGCGGACCAGCGGCTCGCCTCCGGTGTATATGTACAGGTACACGCCCAGTTCTTTCCCCTGGCGTATGATATCGTCAATCTCATCACAGGAAAGGTTCAGCTTATTCCCATATTCTGCCGCCCAGCAGCCGGTACAGTGGAGGTTGCAGGCAGAGGTGGGGTCTAACAGAATCGCCCAGGGGATATTGCAGTTATATTCCTTTCGCAGGCTTTCCTCCTTCGGCCACCCGATCAGGCCGGCATTGATGAAGAAGTTCACCGCCAGGGTCCTTGTGACATTCGGGTCAACATCCGTGAACAGCCGGCGCACATAGGAGTAATAGGGATGCTGCGGGTCTGTGATGATTTCCCGGATGGTCTTTCTCTGGGAGACAAATTCCCCGTCTGCAAACTTGTCGGCCCAGTCCATAATCTTGAGCATATTCTTCTCCGGATCCTTGTAGATGTAGTGGAACGCCTGCTCCAGACCAAATTTTTTCAGCGTTGTAGTTGCATTCATTGTTTCCATCTCCTTATTGTATTTTTAAAATTTTGCTTTGTCCCCTTTTGCGGGCATTGAATATATCCCGCCGCTGAATAGAGAAGTTAAAATTTCGTTCATACCGTACCTGTACTGTACACCCGATTGCTCCGGCTTAAAATAGACAAATAAAGTGGAAATATCCAAATTTTAGACATAATGGCGAAGTTTGACTAATTTTTAAACAATCCAGCCGACCTGCCTATTGAGAAATCAGAATGAAAATACTCAGAGATTCCGCCTCACGACGGACAGCTTGCTGTTGCTATGTGCTTTGTTGCTACCTACGCGCACTCGGGACTTTCACCCGTTAGACCTCGCCCGTGCCGGGCAAGCAAAGGGGCGCGGATACCTGCTCTGGCTTCCGCGCCCCTTTTACGTCCTACTGTATCCTGATATCCTCCGCGTATTCCCCCACGGTAATCCCGGCCTCCTCCAGGCTCTCCGCCTTCCTGCCGTCCCGGTAAAGGTCGCGGATTTCGATGCCGCGGACCGAAAATTCTTCGCTGTAGCCCGCGATCACCGAGGGCTCCTCCCCGTCTCCCGACATGACGTTTACCTTTTCCACCAGGATGTCCCGGATGCCCCGGCCCGGCGCGGGGTTGTAGTCCCGGTTCCATTTCACCTGGAAGTCCAGCACCTTTCCGTGCTCGAAGGGCTCTATGCGGATGTCGCGATAGGTGACATTCCGCACCAGGTTCTTATCTCCGGCATTGATGGCCATCACGCCCAGGTATCCGGGCTGGAATTCATGATGCTCTAATACATCGATGTCTTCAAACAGGATTTCCTCGATGACGTTGCCCTCATGGGCGTGATCCCCATGGGTGCCGATCATCATGGGATGGGCCACGTCCGCCCAGAGGGCCGTCCGGCGCACGGTGACCTCCCGGCTGCCGCCGTAATTGTCCCAGCGGCTGCCGTAGATGGCCACGCAGTCGTCGGAGGTGCGCAGGAAGCAGTCCTCCACCAGCACCCTCCTGCTGCTCATCATGTCCACCCCGTCGCTCCAGCCCTCGCAGCTGAAGGACTTGATACCCCGGATGGTCACATCCTCGCAGTCCCCCAGGGATACGGTATAATGGGGCGGAT
This sequence comes from uncultured Acetatifactor sp., assembly GCA_948496895.1. Classification (GTDB taxonomy): domain Bacteria; phylum Bacillota; class Clostridia; order Lachnospirales; family Lachnospiraceae; genus Acetatifactor. The sequence goes on from CAOOJO010000252.1 coordinate 3,167, forward strand.
TGATGAAAATCAGGTTCTCCAGCACGATATCGCGGGAATGGTTGAGCCGTATGCCGTTGATGCTGCTGAACCTGGCAAAATCCGCCAGATACAGGATTCCCCTGCCGTCTATGCGCAGCCCCTCCCCGTGCTCCAGGGCCAGGCCGCCGATGAGGATGGCGCCGGGCTCCAGGTAGATATGGGTGTGGGAGGGCAGATGCCAGATGCATTCCCCGATATAATAGATGCCGGGCTCCACGTAGAGCGTCCTGCCCTGGGGCATGGCCTCCAGCTGCTCGTTGATGCCGTCCCCCAGAAAGCCCGGCCGCTCCAGGGAGCCGGGCACCACCAGCACATTGTCCCCGGTCTTGTCCGGCAGCTCCTCTATGGCTCCGGCGAAGAGGTGCAGGTTGTGGAAGCGGTCTTTGTTCACCTCCACCGACAGGTTCGTCGGTTTCTCCAGCGTGAAGGTGATCCGCTTGGCCTCCGCCCGGGCCTGGATGCCCAGGGAAAGGGGGCGGATGTCCACCCGGTACACGGTGTAGAATTTCGGGAAGGTGATCTCCACCTCCACGCTGCCCTCAAAGTCGAAGCAGGCCATGGACGCGCAGCGCACGTCATGCATGTCCACCTTTACCCGGTAGGCCTTCAGCTCCTGCCAGTCCTGGGTGCCCACCGGCCTGACCCGCAGGCAGTAGTCCTCCTGCAGCACCGCGCCACTGGGGACGGGGTGCATCCGCAATTGATTTCTTTTCTGTGTCATTTTGTTGCCTTTCTTTACTGTTGAAAGGACGGCCGCAAGCATTCCGCCTGCGGCCGCCCCTCATTTTGACTACACATCAATATTAGTTCGCGTTCTTCGCGTCAAGGAACGCCTGGAGCTGGGAAATCAGCTCGGCGCGGATTTCCTCCAGACCTACGGCCTCGGCATCCGTATGCCACTGCTGAATCTTCTCCGCGGCCTCGTCGGCATCGTACATGGAGATGGTCAGCTGCAGCTCGTTGGAGAGGGCGGACACATTGGCGATCTGGGTCTCCACATTGGTGGTGTCGAACACGAATCCGGCCAGAGGGCTCAGCTTGTATGTGTCAGGATTGTACATATAGTCGAAGCGGGACTTGATTTCCTCGTTCTCGCTGACGAACTCGCTGACTCTGATGTAGGTCGGGTTCTGGGTAAAGGAGTAGGTGGGCATGGAATAAGCCAGGTTCTCGTCGATGTCCAGCTTCTTATAGCCGTCTTCGCCTACCGCTTCCCAATCCTCTCCCTCAATGCCCAGCTCGAACAGGTCATGGGCCTCCTGGCTTCCGAACATCCAGTCGAGGAAGTACATCACTGCATCGGTCTTCTCTGACCACTCGGGAACCACCAGCCAGTTGTTGGTGGCCATGTCGCAGACCACTGCGCCGGGCTCCATATTGCGCTGGGCGTCCTCGATGACATAGAAGCCGTACTCCTCATCGGGATTGGTCTCCAGGGCCGTCTTCACCTTACTCTCGTACTCGCTCAGAGCGGAGTACATAATAGCTGCGGGCTTCTCCACGGTGTCCGTGCCGCCGCGGTTAGGGTTCAGGTAAGGATTCCATTTGGTGCGGTCCTGAATGTATGCTGTGATGAAGTCATCCTGATAGCCTGCGGGCATCTTTGCGAACTCCTCCGGGGAATCGCCGGGAACCACCGCGTTCAGGACGGTCTTCTCGTCGTCGCTCAGTCCCACCCAGATCCAGGTCTGGTCGCCGAGGACGTTCACGTTGTCCTGGGTGTATACATGGTCGTGCTTTGCGGAGTACCAGGGGGAGTCCAGGCGGAAGAAGTTCCAGAGGCTGACGCCAATCATGCCTTCCTCGTTCTCCTGCACGGTCTTCACGAACTCCAGCAGGCT
>CAOOJO010000253.1 GCA_948496895.1 uncultured Acetatifactor sp.
ACCTTCAGGGCCTCCCCCCGGTACACCGGCGACATATATACGCCCCTCCCCCGCATCAGCTCGCCGCCGAAGGCGATCCGCTCCGGGGAGTCATGGTTGCCGCTGACCGCGAGGACCGTCTTCCCCAGGTCTGCCAGGCTGGTGAGGAACCAGTCGAACATCTGCACGGCCTCCGCGGAGGGCATGGGCTTGTCGTAGATGTCCCCCGCGATGAGCAGGGCCTCCGCCCGCTGTTCCTGTGCTATCTGTAAAATCTGGTTCAGGATGTATTTCTGATCCTGTATCATGGAAAACTCATTGACGCGCTTCCCGATATGCAAATCTGAGATATGTAGAAATTTCATAACCGTCCCCTGACACTAGTCGTCCCACTCTTCGTACTCTTCCGTCTCCCGGTCTTCTCCCCGAATCAGCCGCAGTACCAGATGGTAGATTCCCCGGAACACGGAGAACACCAGGAACATGCTGATGAAGCCCAGCACGCCGAACATGATGTCCGCAAACTCCATGACTCCGGTATGGGTCACCCTCTGACCGATCTCGATGGCGAAGGTGATGACGATGATCAGCGTAAAGACGTAAATCCAGCTGATGACCATAATATGGTTGTTCTTCGCCAGCCACTTGAACACCGGATGCACCACGAATATCATGGCCATCCCCAGCGCCCCGATGATCAGGAAATGCAGCTCCTTGTCGGTGAAATTGTATTCATAGGCATCGTTGAGCCGCAGCAGATGGCTGTGTATCCTTGCGATCAGCTCCACGATTGCGTACAGAACTCTGCTCATGGGTATCCTCTTTCGTATCCTCAGTACTCCTTGGGAAGCTCCGTGATTCCATAGCGCCGCTTGAACTCCTCCAGCTGCGCGTCGTCCTGGATGAAAGCTTCCTCCCGGAACTCCCCTGTATGGATATTCTTGAAGCCCGCCACCCTCTCCCCGTTGCAGATGCTGCATCTCAGGACTGGCTTCCAGTTCTCCCTGTCGTAGTCTGTTTTTGGCTTCTGTTGTTTCTTTTTGAACATTTTGCTCTCCTCAGCCTTTATGACTTCGCCCGTATCTCATGACCGATGCCGGACAGGGATTAGTGTACCACATCCCGCTCCGGGTTACAACCGCTTATTCCCCTTTTTCCTGAGAAATACCAGCAATACCGCCGTACCCGCCGCTACCAGGAGCACCAGGGCTGCCGCCAGCGCCATCACGCCGTAGTCCGGCTTCGGCACGATGCGGTCTGAGCTATTTTGCATGGTTTGGCCAGCCTCTTCCCCGGGTTCCGGCTGCCGCCCCTCCGGGTCCACTGTCTCCGTATCGCTGCCCTTCTCGTCCTGCTGCCCGGTCAGCGGCGCGCCGTCCGGATAAAGCTCCCCAAATTCCGCGCCTGGCGCATCGATGCTGATCCAGGTATCCCTGCGGCCGAAATAGTACCCCACATGACCCCAGCGGTTCCCGTTGCCATCCACGTATACACCATTGTATTCCGGCAGATAATCCTCCGTATCATCCACGCTCAGGGCTTCGCATTCCTCAGAGCCCGGATATTTCCAGAAGCGGATGGTGCCCTCCAGGTTTTCCTCATCCAGCTCGCCGCTCTGCTCTGTAATCTCCCCGCTGTGCTCCTCCTGGAAGGAGATGCTGTCGTAGACTAAATCCATGTAGTCCATCGGCATCCAGCCTACCGTGCCGTTATAGTCTTCATACACGCCCCAGAGGATGCCCCGGCTGTCCTCATAGGTGAACATGATATGCGCCCTGTACCCATTCTCCCATGTGGCCACCACCTCCGGCAGCTCCGGGCTCTTGTACAGGTAGACCTTCCCGTCTGGTCCGTTGGCGATGAACATCCGCCCCACATGGCGGCACTCCTCCCTGTGATCCTCATAAAAGGAATCTATAGGCTCGACGAGCACATCCGCCACCACCGAAAAAGAGCATGCCATCCAAAAGCATACCGCCGCCAGCCAGCAAGTCACTGTTTTCCTCATAACTCCTCCTGTTCCGTCCCGTTTTACCGGGAATCCACTGTCCATGATTTTTCGTGCTGCCCGGAACGCGCGTCCCGTCTTAGCTTGCCAGGAATCCGTACTGTCTGCCTGGCAAGGCCAATTTCCATATCCCGACAGGCTTGCCGGGAATCCGCCCTGTCCGCCGCCTGGCAAAGCTAATTTACCCGACAGCTCTCTGCCGCTGACCTACCACCCCTGGCCAAGCCGAAGCGCTATGGCCACCGCCAGGTCGATCCATCTCCCGCAGACGATTCCAATCGTCCAGGAGCACACATTTGCCGTCACGGAAAGCAGCACAGGCCTCCCCGTCTGCCAGCCGGGCTTTTCCATGAAGCTGCGGTAGATCCAGGCCTCCACCGCCACCACTGCCGCTTCCACCAATAGCTGAACCGGAAGCGACAGGAAGGGCGGCAGGTACATCCTCCCCAGCCAGCAAAGCAGCACGGCCAGCGGATTGGTCAGCAGGTTCACCAGCACCACCAGAAGGGCCAGATGCCGCTTGCTGCCCAGAGCCGGCCCGATCCGCCCTCCACTCGTGCTGACGGTGGCTTGTGTCGCTTTCCTGGCCTGCCGTCCGCCGTTTGATGCCGATTCTGTCTTCTTTCCTGTCCTCCCCAGGTGCTTCATGCCCCACCGCAGCACAAACGCCACCGGCAGCTCCACCAAAATGGTCAGCGCCAGGGAAATGCCGAACATTTTAATCAGATAAGCTTTCATCCCTTCCCCTCCATCCCCATCCCGCCATCAGCAGGACCATGGACAGCATGCTGCCCACGCAGCCCAGCACAGGGCCGTCCACTGCCGCGGCCACCCCGAAATATGTGGGCAAAAAGCCCAGGAACAGGGCAAATGTCAGCAGGCCAAAGGCAAATCCCGGCATACGGGGCATGCTGCGCGCCAGCCAGTACAGGGTAATCGGCATGGTCATATTGAACAGGAACAGCGCTGCCAGCCCGGGCGGCATGGCAGCGGAGCACAGATAGCAGATCCCGGCCAGCCCCAGCGAGACCACCGTACTCTTCCGCAGCCCATACCGGGCAGCCGCAAAGCCCCCGGCCACCTTTCCGCCCACCACCATAAGGACCGCCAGGAGCCCTGCCCGGAATCCGGATTTCCACGGAAACGCCACCGCCATCCCTACGTAGGAGCGCAAGATGACTACAAGCATGCAGCAGACAGCCGCTATAGCGATGTTCCGGATGCCTTGCCCTGCATTCCAGGCTGCCCGGTTTTCGGTTCTCTGCGGATTGCTTTTTGAAGACGGGGCCTCTGCCCTCCAATCCGCCTCCCGCCCGCTCTCCCCAGCACCGGATCCCGGGATTCTCCCCGTCCCTCCTTCCCCGCCAGACACCTCAAAGCGATGCGCTTTCCGGCCCAGCATCCCAAAACGATGCCCCTTCCGGCCACAAACGACCCCTGCGCACAGCAGCGCCATCAGGAGGCCTGTGCCGAAAGCCCATATCTGCCAGGAGCCTCCCTTGCCCAGAACGGTTCCCAGATAGAGCCCCAGCGCCCCCGGCGCCACGAACACGCCCAGCCCTCTGCCCTGCCAGCCCTCCCGGTCATCCTCCCGGATGGTTCCCACGCCGCCTCCCACATGGAACAGGGCGTTCCCGATCCCCAGGACCGCCGGATGCAGGAACGCTCCCCCTACCGTGCACAGGACTCCCGCCAGGACGAACAGGAAGGGGAAATCCGCCTCCCGCCCCTTTTTCCCCACGCACAGGGCATCCAGCGCCACCCCCAGGGGCATCTGCAGCGCAAAGGCGCAGAAATTGTACACCAATATGGAGAGCCCTCTGTCTCCCCCAGGCAGAAGCCTGCCGAACATGCCCAGCGCGCACATGCCGTCCACCAGCAGATGCAGGATTGCATAGGTTCCTGTCATTTCCGCCTCCCCCTTCCTCTTCTCTATGGAATCAAACGAAGAATCCGCGCAAAAGTTCCACTTCTTTCCTAATATTCTAACACAAAACGAGAATTCTGTGATAAAATATTGACCCGGAAAGACATTTACACACGTAAGGAGGAAATCCCATGATCATCCTGATTGCAGGCGCATCCCACACGGGAAAGACCGCCCTGGCCCAAAGGCTGCTGGAAAAATACCACTACCCCTACCTGTCCATCGACCACCTGAAGATGGGCCTCATCAGAAGCGGCTACACGGAGCTGACCCCGTCGGACGACGATGCGCTGACCCCCTATCTCTGGCCCGTGGTCAGGGAGATGGTGAAGACGGCCATCGAGAACGGCCAGAACCTTGTGGTGGAGGGCTGCTACATCCCCTTTGACTGGAGGCAGGACTTCGAGGAGGATTACCTGAAGGAAATCCGCTACCGCTGCCTCATCATGACGCCGGATTACATCCGGAACCATTTCGCCGACATCCGCCGATACGCCTGTGTCATCGAGCAGCGCATGGACGATTCCTGGTACGATGCCGATACCTTCCTGGAGGAAAATGCCCGCAACCTGGAGATGTGCCGGAAATACGGCAACGATTACATCCTGATCGACGACCAGTACCAGGTGGATCTGGCTTTATAGCATGCGGTTTTACTGCATTCCGGAAAGAGAGGCATCCCATGGATTTTTATCAGAAAATGGCCCTTGTCTGCGGGCGCATCCCGGAGGGCCGGGTGGCCACCTACGGGCAGATAGCCCTTATGTGCGGCAAGCCAAAGAATGCCCGCCAGGTAGGCTACGGCTTAAAGCGCGGCCTGGCCAGGACGCCGGACGGACGGCCCGCCGACATCCCCGCCCACCGCATCGTCAATGCCAAAGGCCTGCTGGCCGGGGCCGTCTATTTCGACACCCCTGACCTGCAGAAACTCCTGCTGGAGGCGGAGGGCGTGGAGGTGAAGCGGACGGAGGAGGGCTGGAAGGTGGACCTGAAGCGCTACGGCTGGGCCAATACCCTGGAGGACGCTGTCCTATAGCAGGCATTCTCTCCTTCCTCTCCCGGATTTCATGCTGGCCATCTCAGGAAAAGCCG
>CAOOJO010000254.1 GCA_948496895.1 uncultured Acetatifactor sp.
TGAGACCTGGCAGCTGATCGGCGCGGCATCCAACCGCCTTGCGGCAGAGTTTGTGCTGGAGATCTTCAAGATCATCCGCGGGTACGGCGGTTCTGCCATCTGCGCTACCCAGGACTTAAATGACTTCTTTGCGCTGGAGGACGGGAAATATGGGAAAGGCATCATCAACAACTCAAAGACCAAGATCGTCCTGAACCTGGAGGATGAGGAGGCCATGCGCGTGCAGTCCATCCTGCACCTTTCCGAAGCGGAGACCATGGCTATCACCCATTTTGAGCGGGGCAACGGCCTGATCTCCACCAACAACAATAACGTCACCGTGGAGTTCAAGGCTTCCGAATTGGAGAAAGAGCTGATCACCACGGACCGCAGCGAGCTGAAGACGCTGCTGGAAAAAGAGCGGCAGCGCAGGCAGGTGGCAGAGGCCGTCTGATGCGTAGACTTTACATACGGTTTACGCACAAAGAGAAAAAATTTCCCCTGCCGGAGGCATCTGTAAGTACATTTTAAGTAAAGCTTACGCAAACACACGGTATCTTCCAGCTCCAAACTGGCGCTTTATGTAAAGCGTATGTAATCTTTACGCAGAGTTACTTCCTAACCCGGACAAGCTGGAACCAAAACTTTGCCACTTTGCGCAAGATTTCGTTGTTAAGTGCCTAAATAATTACAATTTGATTCCCTGTGGCAGGCGTTGCCCGGTGTCCTTACGGATGCCGCTGCGTACCGCAGGGCAAAGGAGGACGCACCATGCAGCACAGAAACCAACCGCAGGAAAGCCATTTAGCTAAGATAGCCCGGCTGCTTTCCATGTACCATTCCCTCAGCTTTCCCCAACTCCAGAGCCTCTACCCGGAACTGCCGGGAGCCAGGCTCCTGCGCCTGCTGGGAAAGCTGGAAAAGGCAGGGCGGCTTACCTTCCTTCCGGACCGGGGGCTTGTCCTGTATACAGGGGACTGTGCCCCGGATCCGTCCACCATCGCCGCCTTCTGGGTCCTCCTGGACTTCCGGGAGGACGTCACCTACCATACGGCCAGCGACTTTCCGGTGGCGCTGACCTTCTGTACCCAGTCGGATGCCTATGACGTCATCCACATACCGGAAGAGAAAGAGATGCTCATGAACCACGCCCTTTCCGCTTATAAGGAGGACTCGCCCCGCCGCATCGCCATCGTGGACAGCGCGGGGCAGATACCCCTCCTCCACATCCCTGGTGTCGCCGCTTTCTGTACGGTCTCGCCGGAGGGGAAGGTGCAGTATTACAGAAAACAAGGAGTAGAAACCTGATGGACAGACATACCTTATCATCCCGCCTTGCCAGGATTGGGGATGAAATACCGAAGCTTGAGAACACCCTGAGCGCCATGAAGGTCACGGACACCGGCGCATACGGGAAGAACTACGAGGAGCTGAGCCTTGACGCGGCGTTCCGTGCGGAGCGCGTCGCCTGCTCCCTGCGCAACCTAATCCACGCCGCAGGCCTTGTCCCGAAACCCGTCCTGATGGAGGCGGCAGCGCAGGCACATGGCATCTCCATCCGCCAGGCGGACGGGAAGGTGGAGGTCACCCTGCCCGGGCTGATGCCGAAGCGCAACCAGCGCACCAACACCACCTTCCTGACGGACCCGCTCCATGCGGCGCTGGAGGCCTACATAAAAAGACATGAGCTGCCCCGCTTCAGGGAATGCGTGGTCTGCTTCTCCCATGTGTTCGACGGAGGCCTCCCCGCCAGACGGGTACGGGACTATGACAACCTGGAGTGCAAGCAGGTGCTGGACACCGTGGCATCCTTCCTGATGACGGATGACAGCGGGCTGCTCTGCGATGCCTACCACACCACGGAGTTCGGGGAGCGGGACTGCACCATCCTTACCATCATGGAGAAGACATGCTTCCCCGGATGGCTGAAGGAGCAGGAGGACAGGGAAAAGAGCATATCGGATTTTTAAGGGATTTTGAGAAAAATCTCCCGGCTGCGGTAAAAGCCGCGCCTCCCATGCGGAGATGCAGGCTTCCCGCTCCCGCGCCACCACCGCCTGCTTACCGGAGTTTCAGGCGTGTACGGTTAAAAACCGCATGATTCCATCTCCCGCTGCCACCCATTACCTCCGCATCCACCATCCAGAAAGGAGCCAGCCATGAACGACACATCCACCGCCGCATACCGCATCCTCTCCCTGACCGCCCTGTCCGGGGAGTGCAGCCCCGACATCCTGTCCCGCCTGGGCATAGGCCCCAGCTACGGGGAAAAGCTGCTGACGAGGCTGAAGGGGGAGGGCCTCATCAAGACGCATTACAAAGACAGGCTCCGGGGATACCGGCTTGCCTGCGGCGGCAAGAAGCTGCTGCTCGCCCAGAACCCGGAGCGCTTCTCCTTCCACCTGTCCGGCAGCACCGAGACGAACCATCCCCGGAGCGACTACCCCAGGCGGCTGCGCCTCCAGCAGGCATCCCATATATATGCCATGCTGCTGAACGCAGGCATCACATTCTTCCGCGATGAGAAGCCCCCGCTCTTCCAGGAGGGGTTCCAGGCCGGGGAGCCCGTACCGATGCCCCTGCCCCTCTTCTACCACTCCAGGGAGGTCAAGGAGCTAGGCGCGGAGGCCGTGAAGATCGGCAACTCCCGCGCCATGGGCATCCTCCTCGCGACAGGCTGCATCTATGCCCTGTTCCATACAGGCACTGCGCCAATCAAATGGGAGTACCGGACAGAGCTGCGTCTGAAGACGTTCCTCTCCCACCATGCCAGCCGGGGTCTCCTCTCCAGGGGGCGCATCGAGCCCTGCTACCACCCGGACACCCCCATCAAGGCGCTGCTCATCGGGAGCGGCATGGACACGGCGCTGAAGCTGATGGAGAGCACAGGCGGCCCCCGGAAGAGCTACTTCTACCTGGACAGCAGCTTCGACCATTTCCATTATGCCCCGGACGACGCCGCAGGGGAGGCGATGCTCCGGCTGCTCTGCTCCCCGGCAACCCAGGACGCGCTCCGGGGCCTGCTCCTGTCCGACCTGCAGCCGCCCCGGCCCGGCCATGGGCTGGAGCATGACGCGGTATCGGAGGGGAGGCCCGTGCTGCTGGCCTTCGACTTCGACATGCTGCGGCTCTCCCGGTTCCGGACGGCCCTTTCCTTCCACGGGCTTAGCGGGAACCTGATATGCTTCGACTTCCAGGAGCCGGTGCTGCGGCAATACTTCGGGGACGCAGCCGCCATCGAGACCATTGACCTGTACAAATTTGAAAGGAGGTTCCTACGCTGAAACTGACAGAGAACAAAAGGAAGACACTGACGCTCTTCCTCGTGCTGCCCATCCTGCTCCTGGCACTTGCCTATGCAGGCGGCTATGTGTCCCAGTTCCTCGCCAACTACCAGGCCTGGGCTTCATCCGGAGGGACGCCGGGGGACGGCACCTCCCCCGCATTCCCGGGTGGCTCCCTGGCTGCCTGCCTTAGGGCACTCACCGTCTTCCCTTACAGCCTGTACGGAATCGCCCTGTGCGCAGGCGTCTCCGGGCTGCTGGTATTCATGGTGATGCGCATGGGGTTTGGAAAGAAAGGCACCTATGACCGGGAGCGGAACCTGACCTATTCGGACCAGGGGACCTACGGCACCTCCGGCTTCATGACGGATGCTGAGATGCGCCAGGTGCTGGAGCTGGTCCCTGACATCACGGGGAACCGGGGCGTCATCCTGGGAAAGCTGGACGGGAAGGCGGTCTACCTGCCGGAGAGGACGCGGATGAACCGCAACGTGGCCGTGTTCGGTGCCAGCGGCAGCATGAAGAGCCGTGCCTATGCCAGGAATGTGGTATTCCAGTGCGTGAAGCGTGGGGAAAGCCTCATCATCACCGATCCCAAATCCGAGCTTTACGCGGATCTGTGCCTCTACCTTAAGGATAACGGATATACCGTAAAGGTATTCAACCTGATCAGCCCGGAAAACTCTGACAGCTGGAACTGCCTGGCCGAGATCGAAGGGCAGGAACTGATGGCACAGCTTTTCTGTGATGTCATCATCAAAAATACAGGCTCCCTGAAGGCAGACCACTTCTGGGATAATTCGGAGATGAACCTGTTAAAGGCGCTGGTGCTGTACGTGGACCAGGGCTTCCCACCGGAAGGGCGCAATATTGGTCAGGTCTACCGGCTTCTGACTATGAGTTCCGAAAAGGAGCTTAATAATCTTTTCGACCTGCTCCCTGTCACCCACCCGGCAAAGGCGCCCTATAACATTTTCAAACAGGCATCCGATACCGTGCGCAGCGGCGTCATCATCGGGCTGGGGACCAGGCTGCAGGTGTTCCAGAACCGGATGATCCGCCAGATCACCAGCCACAATGAGATCAGCCTTACCCGGCCAGGACGGGAGAAATGCGCCTACTTCTGTATTACCTCAGACCAGGATTCGGCTTTCGATTTCCTCTCCTCCCTGTTCATGTCCTTCGTCTTTATCAAGCTGGTACGCTATGCGGACAAATACGGGGAGGACGGGATGCTCCCTGTCCCGGTACATATCCTGGCAGACGAACTTGCCAACGGCGGCTGCACGATTGCAGACCTGACAAAGAAGATCAGCACCATACGTTCCCGGAGGCTGTCCATCAGCTGTATCTTCCAGAACCTGCCCCAGATGCAGAACCGCTATCCGCTAAACCAATGGCAGGAGATCATCGGCAACTGCGACACCCAGCTTTTCCTGGGATGCACAGATGAAATGACTGCCGAATTTATCAGTAACCGTACCGGGGAAGTGAGTGTGGCAGTCTCCAGCCAGGCAAAACAGTTAAATACCTGGCGGGTTTCCGACTATACGCCGGAATACCGGGAAACCCACTCTGTCGGGAAGCGTAAACTCCTGACTCCGGACGAAGTGCTGCGCCTCCCTTTGGATCAGGCACTCATCATCCTGCGGGGACAGAAGGTGCTGAAGGTGGAAAAATACGATTATACCCTCCATCCGGAAAGCAGCAGACTGAAGCCATGCCGGGCCATTGAGCATAC
>CAOOJO010000255.1 GCA_948496895.1 uncultured Acetatifactor sp.
AGCACGCCACATGCTCCAGGAAGACGCTGCCGCAGGGCAGCAGGAAGCACACCGATGCCAGGGCACAGGCCACGCCCATGCGCCGTGCCCAGAGGGCGAGGCGGCCCTTTGCCGTGGGCAGTATGATGTCCGCCGTGCGGCAGGCGTAGTCCTCGGAGAACATGGGGCTCAGCAGCACGATGATGCTGATATGGGCCAGCTCATAGGCAAGCAGGAATCTATCCCAGTAATCCCTCGCCCCTGTATATCCGAATATGTACTCCCCGCTCAGATAGGCGCTCTCCGTCCAGCCCTCCGCCAGCACATAGGTGGCGCGCCCGTCCTCCCCCTGGATCTGCCGGCCGAACCGTTCCGCCACGAAACGGTTGCAGTAATTGTCGTTTCCCCCCGTCTTTGCAGCGGCCTCCAGGCCCTCCATGCTGGTGTTGCGCTGGGCGCAGTTCACAGGAGGGCCGTATTTTTCCCAGATTGCCCTGACGGTGTCCTCTGTCAGGGGGCCTGCGAATTCGGCGGCGATCTCCCTGTCCCTGGCGATGGCCCCGGCTCCATAGTATATCCTGCCCTCCTCAATCAGCCCCTCCCCCCAGATCGTATTGCCCAGCGCAAAATACCACACGGTCAGCAGGCTCACGGCCATGGCCGCCAGCCCCACCTTCCTGGACAAAATCCGGTAACCTTCCATCCGAAACATCCCTGTCCTCCTTCCTGGCTCCCCCAGCTCCCCTTTTCCAAAGCCCTGCCGGATATAGGGCCCCTCAATTCTCCCTGAAATAATACAGGTACACGTCCTCCAGATCCGGATCCGCGGGCCGGGCCCCCTCCATGGGACATTCATCGGAGACGATGCGCAGCCTGACCCCCTTTTCCGTATTGCGCAGGCTGCTCACATTGAAGTAGGCCTGATACCGCTCCGTCTCCTCCGGGCTCACCGTGCGCTCCCACACCCTGCCCCGGGCCCGCTCCAGCATCTGCCCGATGTCCCCCATGGCCAACAGCTCCCCCTCCTTCATCAGGAGGATCTCATCCGCTATGTACTCCACGTCCGGCACGATGTGGGTGGACAGGATGACGATGCGCTCTCTGGACAGGGAGCTGACGATATTCCGGAAACGGATGCGCTCCTTTGGATCCAGCCCCGCCGTGGGCTCATCCAGAATCAGGATCTCCGGATCGTTCAGAAGGGCCTGGGCGATCCCCAGCCGCCGGATCATCCCCCCGGAAAAGGTCTTGATCTTCTTCCCCTGGCAGGCAGTCAGCTCCACCATCTCCAGCAGCTCCTCCACCTTCCGCTCGGCCTCGTCCTTAGGGATGGCCTTCAGCGCCGCCAGGTACAGCAGGAAGCGCCTGGCGGTGAATTCGGGATAATATCCGAACTCCTGGGGCAGGTAGCCCAGGATCCGCCGGTAGTCCGCCCCCAGCCTCCCGATATCGCTGCCCCCATAGCGCACGGTCCCCTCCGTGGCCTCCAGGATGCCGCAGACTATCCGCAGAAGGGTGGTCTTGCCGGAGCCGTTGGCTCCCAGAAGCCCGTATATCCCGGGGTTCAGCGTACACGTAATTCCGTTTACGGCTGTCTTGGCTCCATACCTTTTCGTCACATTGTCCAGGGTCAGTTCCAGCATATCGTCTCACCTCTTCTGATTTTCCCGTACATCACCTTAAGCTGCCACAGGTATAGCCCGGTTCCCGCAAGCAGCACCGCCGTCCATGCCCAGAGCCGCGCCGTCTCGTAGGCCTCCCCGTCGGGCGTCAGGCCTGGGACAGCCGCCAGAGCGCCCGCTGCCAGAGCCGCCACCAGGAGCCCGTAGCGCCCCCGCCCGCCCCGCAGGACCGTAAGGAACAGCAGCATGGCCACATTGGACAGCACGAAGGGCACCAGCACGTACACGCATACCTGGGCAAGGGGCAGGCCCGTCCTCTGGGCGATCCGGCCGCTGCCCAGCACCAGCGCCAGTATGTCCACAGTTCCCGAAAGGGCCATGCGGATCGTCCAAAGCTGGGGAAGGTTGAAATAGCAGCTCTGCTCCAGCTCCGCCATTCCCCTGGAGAAATGCCGCCCCAGGCTGCTGCAGCCCAGCACCCCCATCCAGGCCGCCAGCACGGATATCCCGCGCAGATAGTCGGGAAGCGCCCCCCCGTCCAGCGATGTCTTCTCCAGGAGCGCCGCCAGGAGCAGCACAAGGCTCCCCTGCAGGATCCAGAAGCCCGGGGAGATGTAGCGCAGCTCCACCATAAGCAGCTCCCGGGGGGATGGTTGTCGCCGTATGGTCTTCGCCCGGACGGCCTTGCGTATCTCCGTCATGGCCTGTGCCCGCTGCGCCTCCCCGGGGGCAAGGGACAGGGATGCCTCCTTCCAGAAATCCCGCGCCTCATCCTCCCGCTTTCTGCCTCTCTTCCTCTTATCACCCATAGCCCTCTCCTTTTATCAGCTCAATCCGTTTCCCCGCTCCGCAGCCCCTCAGTCCAGAAAATCCTCCCTGCGCAGCAGCCCCTGGAGCTTGTCCATCCCCTGCCTGACCCGGGACTTCACGGTGGACACCGAAGCGTCCGTCAGCCGCCCGATTTCCCGGTACTTCATGTCATAGAGATAATGCAGCAGGATGGCCTCCCTCTGCATCTGGGGCAGCTTCGCCAAAGCCTCCGTCAGCCTTTGGCGGGCATCCGCCTCCACCGCCCGTCGTTCCGGGTCGGAATGCGCCCACACTGCGGACAGCCCCTCCTGTCCGGCCCGGCAGACGCTCCCCTGGCAGGCTCCCTCCGGCGTCCCGCCCCGGCCCTGGATTCGCCCCGGCCCGGCTCCCCTCCCGCCGCCCGGCCCTTCGGCCTCCGCCACGCTCTCCCAGTCCGCCTGTCCCAGGGTCATCCTTTCCTCCATGCCCCTTTTCCGGAGATAGTCCCTGCACACATTCATGGCGATGGTCAGCAGATACCCCTTCAGGTTCCGGTGGCGATAGCTCTCCACATATCGGATGAACCGCAGGAAGGTCTCCTGGGCCAGGTCGCAGGCCTCCTCCCCGTTGCCCGTCTGAAAGGCGCAGAAACGGAAGATATCGTCATAGTACTTCTCCGCGATATCCTCAAGGTACCTCTTATCCCCCCTTTGAATGGCATGAATCCACTGACGCTCGTCCACGATGGCTCCTTTGTATCCCTTTTCACTTTATATAACCTCTCCCGCCCGGAAAAGGTTTTAAAAAAAGTCAAAAATCCCTGCGCCGCTCCAGGCTCATGAAGGCCTGATAGATTATGATGAAGCCCAGGGGGCCGCCGATGATGCCCCACATACCGAACAGCTTGATTCCCGCGTAGATGGACAGCAGAATCGCGATGGGGGAGACCCCGATTTTCTTCCCGATCAGCCTGGGCTCCAGCAGCTCCCGGATGAAGATGCAGGCCACATACACCAGCAGGCACACCGCCCCCCTGACATAATTCCCGCCAAAGAACTGCTGTATGGAAAGGGGCACCAGCACCACCCCTGTGCCGATGAAGGGCAGCGCGTCCAGGAATCCCGCCAAAAGACCCCAGAGGATGCCGTTGCGTATCCCGCTGACGCCTAAGGCCGCAGCGGCCACCGCGCCGATGATGCTCATGATGATGATCTGGGCCTTCACGAAGGTGGCGATGTAGCGTATGATGCCGCAGACGATCTCCAGGTATACATAGCACTCCTCCCGGTCCAGCAGCCGGTTCATGATGTCGTCGTAGTCCTTGGCCAGCAGCACCGCCGCTATCAGGAAGGTCACCAGGAAGCCCCCCACGGAGGCGAACATCTTCACATAGGCCAGGGACTGGGAGAGCATCCCCGGCAGGAACTGCAGCTGGAAATAGTCGATGGCGTCCTGGATTCTGGCCTGGAGGAGCTGCTCCAGGTACAGATTGTCTATCCCCAGCGCCCGCCCCACCACATCGCAGGTATCATGGACGAAACGGGACAGCTCCGCCTCCAGGGAGTCCAGGCCGTTCACCAGGCCGGGGAGGCTCCCGATGATCCAGGAGAGCAGAATCCACAACAATCCTCCCAGGACTGCGCCAGCCAGCAGCAGCAGAAGCAATGCCCCTATCTGTCTGTGAATCTTCAGCTTCTTCTGCAGCTTCTGGAGCAGGGGCCCGAAGATGGTCACGAACAGCATGGCCGTCAGAACCGGCGCGGTCAGCGGCGTGATGACCTTCAGGAAAAAATAAACTGCCCCTGTGAGCAGGAGCAGTACTACGAATCTGTTTTCTTTGATTTTCTCTGCCATACCGATACCATGCCTTTCCGCTGGCCTGGGCTGCTCTGCGCCTTGCGTTGCGCTTTGCGTTACGCTCTGCGTTACGCCCCCGACCGGCCTCTCGTATTAGTATGGTGTTTTTCAGGAAAATCATAACTGTAAATAAGTGCCTGTGGCACCTTACTGATTCCATGTCCGTCCAGCGACGGACTTTTCCATAAGGTGAAAAGAGGAAAATGCCGGGTTCTCCGGCCTTATCCGAAAATCCATTTCCTCCTTCGACACAGGGTGTACGAAGCCAAGGCTGTAGGCGCAGAGGGCGACGTTTCGGATGCCGAGGTTCCGGGCCAGCGCCTTTGTCTGGTGGCTGCCGTATTTTTGATCCCCCAGAAGGGGCGTCCCCGCGTGGGCCATCTGGGCGCGAATCTGGTGAAAGCGGCCCGTATGGATGCGGATGTCCGCCAGCGCAAGGCCATTTTGCCCGTCTGTCTGCAGGATGCGGTATTCCAGCACTGCCAGGCCGCCCTTTGCCTCCCTGGCAGCGGCATGGGGCTTTTGCCGGTCTCCGGAGCAGCCTTGATTTTCGGAATCCGGCTGTATGACTATTGCTTTGTAGTCCGCCCGCCCTCCCTCCTTCACCGTCTGCTTATAGAGACAATCCGTCAATCTTCCAGCCTCCCTGGCAGGGATGCCGCAGAGCACCGCGTAATACTGCTTGCTGAAGCTCCCCTCGCCGCCCTGGATCCGCAGCTGCCCGGTAAGGGAGGCCGCGGCGGCCTTAG
>CAOOJO010000256.1 GCA_948496895.1 uncultured Acetatifactor sp.
CTTCTGCCTGTCGAGTTTGAGGACAGCCAGATCATAGGCGTCCGCCAGCTCACTGTCTGCAGCTTTCGTCCAGCCAGACCTCCTGCTCCACAGGCCGTCCCTCCTGGGGCTTCGCCCGGAAGGTGTAGACATGGTACCAGCCGCAGCCGGGATTATACAGCTCTTCGCCGCTCTCCCGGTATTCCGCCTTCCGGAAGCTTTCCTTTTCCCTAAATCTTATCCGCACTCTTCAGGCCCACCTCCACATCCATCTTCAATACCTTTACCCGGAACAGGATGATTACCGTGCTGTACATGACCCGGAGCATGTACCAGAAGGGCTTCAGCCCGGAATGCATGCTCTTTCCCGCTGTCCTGGCGTGCATCACCGCGGGCACCTCCACCACCTTGAACTTGGCCAGGAGCATCAGCACCAGCATGTTGGCATCCGGATACTTGTCGTCGAAGTGGTTGTACTTGGAATAGTACAGGAAGGCCTTTCTGCTCAGACCCTGGAGCCCCGTGGTGGGATCCGAAATCCTTGCCCCCGTGATCATGTAAATCATGCCCCGGAACAGGGAGTAGACGATTTTCTTCGGCAGCGACACCGGGAACTCGGAGCTGTCCTTCCGGAACCTGGCCCCCAGCACGATGTCAGGGTAGCGCCCCTCCTCGTCAGCCTCCTTCAGCTTGCTGTAGAGCACGGGGATGTTGCAGACATCATGCTGTCCGTCCCCGTCCATCTGGATGACGTACCTGTATCCGCGCCGTACCGCATATTTGTATCCGGTCTGCAGCGCGCATCCGTAGCCCATGTTGAAGGGCTGGGAAATCATAGGGTACTGCATCTCCTTTACGATCCAGTTGGTGGAATCCGTGGAGGCATCGTTTATCACCAGGATATCCGCCACCGATTCCAGGCCCAGTCCCTCCACCTGCCCCAGCACTCTGCGGATATTCTGCCCTTCATTGTAGGCAGGTATGATAATCAATAATTCTTTCATGCTACTTTCATTCCCCCGTCCGCGCTTTTTTCTCTATGCTTTTTCAGTCCAGAAGCGCCAGAAATGTCTCCAGCTCCTGCCCCTGGGCAAGGCTCTTGCGGCCTGCCGCCTGCCCGAGGGCCCTGCGACGCTCCCCGTCCGCCAGGAGCGAGGCGACGCTGTCCGCGATTGCCTCCGACGTCAGCGGGCAGAGCAGGCCGTCCACGCCCTCCTCTATCTGCTCCCGGTTGCCGTTGCAGTCCGAGGCCACCACGGCGCAGCCCAATGTCTGGGCCTCCTGGATGGCGATGCTCTTCCCCTCGAAGCGGGTGGCATGGACATAGAGGTCGGCCTGGGCATAATAGGGATAGGGATTTTCCACGGCCCCCAGCAGCAGAAAATCCTCCCGCAGGTCCAGCGCCGCGATTTTCTTCTCCAGGGCCTTCCTCTGATCCCCCTCGCCCAGCACATACCATCTGGCCCGAACCCCTTTTTCCTTCAGGCGCTTCATGGCGTCTATAGCGATATCGTAGGCCTTCTGATAGGTGAGCCTGCCCACCGTCAGTAGCCGCGCTCCCTCGTATCCGTCCGAAAAGCCGCTCCCTTGCGCCGCCAGACGGCGGATGCCCTCCTGGTCCACCATATTATGGAAGATATCGGCCTTTGCCGCGTGCTCCGGATACACCGCCAGGAAATGCTGCCTCACCTCATCGGAGACCATGAAGATCCGGTCGAAGCTGTCCCAGCAGCCCCTGTCCATCTCCCTGGTGTACCCGGCGCTCTCGTAGTCGATATGGACAAAGGCGCATTTCCTGGCCGCCCGCACATAGTCCGCCACATAGTAGGCGGAAGCCCCCTCCAGCCATGCCACCGCCAGGTCGAAGTCCTCGTCGAACCGCAGCGCCCCGTCCGATAGCATCCGCCACAGCAGCTTATCCGTCTGGAGCTTTCCCTTTCTCACCATGGCGGCCAAAGTTTTGACGATATGGCATATCTTTTTAATCTGCCCGCCGTTTCTCCGGAACGCGTCCCACACCGTCCGCGCCATCCCCCGCTTTCCCTCCCGGGACAGGACGGAATGGGCATCGAACTTCGGGTTGCGCAGCCGGACATAGGGCGGCAGCTTGCCAATCATCTCCCCCTGACCCATGATGACATAGAGGGAGATGTCATAGTCCGGGCTGTCCAGGTGCTTCAGCAGCTCCAGCATGGCTGTCTCCGCCCCGGCCCGGCCCATGGTGTTAATCACGAACAGAATCTTTTTTCGCATAGGCCTCCTCTTGCTCCCTGACCAGCTCCTCCAGCTCGTGCATCATGCGCTCGCTCTCCTGGTTCAGCATGGCCACCTGCATGGCAAGCTCTCTATTCTTCATGTTGAGCTGGGAAATCACCAGGCTGTTCTGCACCTCCGTGAACAGAATCAGGGCACCCACGCAGAAGAAGGCAAGTCCCGTGCCCGGCGCCAGCATATGGGTCCACTCCGACAGGATGGGGATGGCTCCCATCAACACCATCAGCACCCCCAGCAGCCCCCAGATCACGGCATAGTTCACCGCCAGCTTCTTAAAGGAATGTGTCCAGAAACCAAAGAGGAACAGGACAACCCCCCCAACCACTAATCCGATTCTAATGATAGTACCATCCATCTCGCTCCTCCATCTCGCAGCGACAATCTATGCCGCTTTGTCAAATGTCCCTGTTTGCGCCATTCCCGCAGTTCTTTACCGGCCTCCCGCCGAAGCCTCTCCCACGGCGCTCTCCTTCCTGTCAAATACCTTGGCGGGGGGTCTGGTGCCCATGCCGGGCTTCAGCAGCGAGCCCTTGCAGAAGATATGGGCGTCCAGATGCCGCTCCATGAAGCGCAGCCGGAAATACGCGAAGGTCCATCCGCAGAAGGCCCCCGCCACCACCCCGATTCCATACCACAGCTCCGGCAGATAGGTGGCCACGATGCTGCCCAGGAAGGTCACCAGGCAGAACACCAGGGACGTGCACATGGCCCCTGTCAGATCGTCGAAGTAATACAGGAAGATAATCTCCGCGTACATCAGGAAAAGGATGAAATATCCGGCGGTCAGGCAGGGATAGATCCGCATGGTCAGGGGCGATATGCCGAACCTGGGCAGGAACACCACCGCGATCAGGTACACCACCGCCGTGATGATGAACTGGATGCGCACCAGGTTCATCAGCTCCGCGGAGAGCTGCCGGAACATCTGCTTCTTTGCGCTGTCGATGTCCGCCCCCTTCCCGCCGATCACCGCCTCGGAATAGGCCTTGTATTTGTCATGGAAATGCATCTCCACCCTGGTGATGAATATGATCGTGGTGGAGATATTGGTGAACATGGCCAGGCAGGTGGCCATGTCGTAGGGCTGGTTGCAGACGAAGGTCTTCACTACCACCAGACGCATGTCCGTATTCCAGAACACGAAATTATGGACATACAGCCCCAGGATATAGAAGAAGTTCGCCACCACCAGCTTCCAGTATTTCCCGAAGTAGCGCAGCACCGGCTTGTACCGGTTGCTGTTCTTGACGAAATACCGTTTAATGATAGCCAGTTCCAGGAACGCGGTCAGGAAGAACCCCGTCATCAGGGCGAAGAGCATGCTCTCCCGGATGCCCCAGTCCATGATGAACCGCAGGAACAGGGAGAACAGGAAGGCCCACAGCATCCCGATGGAGAAGAACAGCGATATCTTCTGGTAGTCCTTGGAGATGGACAGGTAGATCATGGAGTAGAACACCAGCACCAGCCCGATATAGCCGCAGTACCCGGTGAAGGTGTAGAACACGTCCACCTTCCCCACGAAATGCTCCCAGAGGCAGAAAGGAATCCCCACCAGGCTGCTCAGGGCGATGTTCAGGAACAGCCCGAAGAAGTAGCAGGGCCGGATGTCCTCGTAGCGCTCCTCGTATACCACGTCCGACATGTACTTGGACAGCACGGAGTTGAAGGGGGCGGCGGTGAGCAGCGCGAAGATGAAGATATACAGCACCGTGCAGGAGAACAGCTCCCGCTCCACGAACCCAAGCTGGTCGAAGCCCAGGAAATGGCTCATCAGCAGGATGTTCAGGATGACCACCAGCATGGGCGTCACCGTGGACATGGAGCTGTAGGCGAACCCCGCCAGATGGGTGGTTATGGTATTTTTTTCAAAGATACGGTTCAGTTTTATTCCGATGCCTGCCATGGCTCTTCCCTCTCCTTACATTCCTGTCTCATATTTCATAGCCCGCTCCGCAGCGATCCGCGAAATCCTCATAGATTTTCTGGTAGGTGGCCCGCATATGCTCTATCCGGTAGCTTGACATGACCCGCCTGTAGCCGCTCTCCCCCATCTTCAGGCGCATAGGCTCATTCCTGGCCATATCCACCATGGCCTGAGCAATCTCCTCCACATTCATGATATGGGTAAGGATCCCTCCCGGCCCGAAGTCGTCCTTCTCCCCGTAGATCAGCCCCGAACAGTTGCCCACGTCCGTGGCGATCACCGGCACATGGGCCGCGTAGCTCTCCAGGATGGTCAGGGGCTGCCCCTCGCTGATGCTGGTGAGGATCGTCACGTCCATCCGTCCCAGGTAATCCCTGATATTAATCCTGCCGGTGAAGACTACGTCCGTCAGCTCCAGAGCCTCCACCTGCTCATAGCACTCCTTCGCGTACTCCTCGTCCTCATCGCAGGGCCCCATGATCCACAGCTTCAGCCTAGGCTCCCGCTCCTTGGCGAAGCTGAAGGCCTGGATCATGGTCTTCACGTCCTTGATGGGGGTCACCCGCAGGATGGCGCCGATGTTGAACTTCCCCTCATCCTCCTGGGTCTTGCCGGTCAGGTTCTGGAGATGGTCCACCGCCACCCCGTTGGGCGTGACCATGGTCTTCTCCGCCGGACAGCCCAGATCTATCTGCAGCTCCCTGGCATGCTCGTACAGGCTGGTGATCAGATCCGCCCGCTCATAGGCCAGGCTGGACATCTTCCGGAACTGATCGATCCAGATGTTCTTGTAGGCCCCCTTGACCCCTCCCG
>CAOOJO010000257.1 GCA_948496895.1 uncultured Acetatifactor sp.
TCCAGCAGGGCGCTGCCCCACAGGAGAATCCCCAGCAGCCTCCCCTCCACCGCGATGCGCCCCGTGCCGCACAGGAGCCACTGGAACCCGGTGATGGCAAAAAATGACAGCGCTGTCAGGATTCCGTTCCAAAACCGCAGGCTCTGACGCTTTATGGAAAACAGGAGCAGGAAGACAAAGAGAATTGGCCCGTTGCACAGAAACGCTACGGCGGTGTCCCATGGCAGCAGGGCGCAGAACGCCACAACAAGCCCCGGCAGCAGCACCCGCCGCCATTGTCTGGCAAAGGGCTCTTCGTCAAAGAACAGATCGTACAGCAAAAGCACGCCTGTCACCAAAAGCCAGGACAGGCAGGGCGGTATCCAGGCAGAGCTGGCCAGGCAGGCTGCGGCTGTGCAAAAGCCCAGGATCCGTTTCCCTGTGCCTTTCTCCATGATTCCTGTCTGCCCTATATAGTACCAGTACAGAATCAGCCACATGACCTCCAGAATCCCCCTGGAGATTTCCCAGAAATCCGCCATCTCCACTTGCCTCCATGCCCCTTTCCCGCCGTCAGCCGTCAGTATGATATCACAGGTATATCCGACTTTCAATATGCTTTTTCTGTTTTTATCAGATATACCTGTTGAATATTCCGAAATCCCTTCTTGCTGTCAGGCATTATAATATTTCGCCTGGGCGTTCCACATTTCCGCATAGCACCCTCCCGCGGCGAAGAGCTCCTCATGGCTGCCCCGCTCCACAATCTGGCCGTCCTGGAAGACGATGATCTCATCGCAGAAGCGGCAGCTGCTCATCCGGTGGGAGATGTAGATGCTGGTTTTGCCCTCCACCAGCTGGCCGAAGCGCTCGTACACCTCCGCCTCCGCCTTGGGATCCAGGGCCGCCGTGGGCTCGTCCAGGATGACCACGGGCGCGTCTTTGTACAGTGCCCTGGCCAGAGCCAGCTTCTGGGCCTCCCCGCCGCTGATCTCCACGCCGTCCTCCACGTTCTTATACAGCCAGGTGTCCAGGCCGTTCTCCATGTTCCTCACCAGGTCGGCTGCGTCCGCCTGCTCCAGGACCGTCCAGAGCCGGTCGTCCTGCCTCTCATAGCCCGCGGCCACGTTCTCCCACACCGGGAACGCGAAGAGCTTGAAGTCCTGGAACACCACGCCGAAGATGCGGCGGTATTCCTCCTCGTCATATTTGCGGATGTCCGTGCCGTTCAAGGTGATGCGCCCCTCCGTAGGCTCGTAGAGGCGGCACAGGAGCTTGATGAAGGTGGTCTTGCCCGCGCCGTTTCGGCCTACCACAGCCAGCTTTCCCTTGATGCGCAGCTTGAAGTCCACGTTCTTTAAGACAAATGTCTCGCTGCCGGGATACCGGAAGCTCACGTTCTCGAAAGCCAGCTCATACTCCCCGTCGTCCCGCTTCTCCACGGGGATGCTGCCGGATGCGTGGAGGTTCTCCATGTCCAGGAAGGCCAGGAAGTCCGTCATGGTGGTGCAGATCTTCCGAAGCTCCCCATGTCCCGTGATCAGGGAGAAGCAGGCGGAGCCGAACTGGTTCAGCGCGCCCACATACTGGGTGAACGCGCCCACGGTGACGGCTCCCGCCACCACCTTCAGCGCCGCCAGCAGATAAGCGCCCACAGCGAAGACGCTGTTCACCAGGTTGTTGGCATTGTCCGCCGCGTTCCCCACATCGCACATCCTCGCGAAATAGGCTCTGGATTTTCCCTGGAACCTGGCAGTGTTCTCCATGATCATATCCTCCATGCTGTAGATGCGGATGATTTTTCCTGCCTTTTCATTGCCGAACACATTGTTCAGCATGTAGCTGAACTCTTCCTCCTCCCCTGTGTGGGCCTCAAAGACCTCCAACTGCTTTGCGGCAAATCTGGTGAAGGTTCGGAAGGAGCAGGCGCACATGCCCAAAAGCAGCGCCGCGACCAGCAGGAGGGAAAAAGCGGGATCCGCCAGGCTCCCCACAAGGCCAGAGCCTCCCTGCGGCCTTGCCAGGCACAGGTGGACCACCAGGGAGACCGACAGCGCTATGTTCAGGATCGCCCGCATGATATTGCAGTAGTGATTCAGCAGAGTATCCAGGCCCCCGTACATGTCCGAAGTCCGCTCCGAGAACAGGATCTTCTCAGCCACCTCCGGCTTCTCCATGCTCTCGTAATCCATGGCAAACACCTTTTCCCGCAGCCACACATAGAAAACCAGCCATATTCTCGTGCCAAGGCTCCTAAACCGCCTCTGGAGGAGATGTCCCGCCAGGCCAAGCAAAAGATTTGCCCCTAACAGATATCCCGCCTGCCATATTGCTGACCTGAACTCCCCTGCCAGCAGCGCATCGATCAGATTCGCCGTCAGGAACAGCCCCACGTAGATCTGCGCCAGGGAAAGGCATAGCTCCAGCAGGTGCAGGGGGATGATAGCGGAGTCCTCCCTGTGAATCATTTTTAAAAATCGAAACCCCATTTTATGGATAGACGCCAACTCACGCATACTGCCCCTCCTCCTGTCTTAACTTCGCATTCTGTTTTTCTTCTTTATAATATTTGGCCTGCAGGGCGAAGAGCTCCGCATAGGCGCCACCTTTCTCCATCAGCTCCTCATGGGTTCCCTCCTGGACGATCCGGCCGTTCTCCAGGAAGAGGATCCTGTCGCAGAACCTTGTGGAGCTCAACCGGTGGGAGATGAAGACGGCAGTCCTCCCCTGTACCAGCTCATCGTATTTTTCGTACATCTCGCTCTCCGCGATGGGGTCAAGGGCAGCGGTGGGCTCATCCAGGATTACCGTAGGCGCGTCCTTGTAGAGGGCCCTGGCCAGCATGAGCTTCTGCATCTCGCCCCCGGACAGGGTCACGCCCGCCTCGTCCAGATCCTTGTTCATAGAAGTCCGCGCCCCCTTAGGCAGCGTCTGCACCCGCTCCCAGAGCCCCGCCTTCTCCAGGCTCTCCCGCAGCTTCCCGGAATCCTCCCGCCCGGAATCCACACAGGACACATTGTCCGCTAGAGGGAAAGAGAAAGCGAACACATCCTGGAACACCACCGAGAACTCCCGGAACACTGCCCTCTGATCCAGGGACTGCATGTCTGTCCCGTCCAGGTAGATGGTGCCGGAGGTAGGGCGGTACAGCCCGCACAGGAGCTTGATGAGGGTGGTCTTGCCCGCGCCGTTGAGCCCCACCAGAGCCAGCCGCTCTCCCGGCCGGATGGTCAGGTTCAGGTCCCGGATGGTGTCCTCCCCCTCAGGGCTGTCGGTGCCGCCGTACCGGAAGCACACATGCTCGAAACGGATCTCGTGGGTGCGCCCGAGCCGCTCCGGCACCGGCCTTCCCTCCTCCACCGTACCGAAGTCCATGAAGTCCCGGTAAGCGTCCATGAGCTTCTCGTTCTCCAGAATCTGCCGCCAGGCCCCGAAGAGGCCGTTCATCCACGCGCCAAAGCCCGCCACGATTCCCACATAGAGCAGAAATGACGGCAGTGTCATATTTCCAATGACCATCTCCCGGATCAGCCACCCGTAGACCAGCAGGCTCCTGGCAAAGGTAAGCAGGGTCTCTGCCATGCCCGCCGCCATGTAGCCTGTCTGTTGCCTGTCTATCAGGGCGCATGCCCCGTCGATCAGCTGATGGAACAGCCCCAGGAACCATTTGCCCATCCGGTACATCCGGATGTCCTTCCCGTTTCCGGCGATTACGGTCTCCCGCCGCAGATATTGGAAGATGCCCCATTTCTTCTCGATTTCGTCTTCCATAGCATAGGCCCGCTTTCCCGTCTTTGCATGAAGCCAGGAGACCAGCAGGGTCTGCAGGATCAGTATGGACAGCAGGATCAGGCTGACCTGTCCTACAATGGCCGCGTAGAGAATCAGCCCTATCAGCTGCAGCAGCAGGTCGCACCAGGCTTTCGTGTAGGCCTCTATCCCCACGCCGTTCCCACTGCACAGATTTCTTTTGGCATCCTGCCATTTCTTCTGTCCCAGGGCGCTCTCCAGGCTCTGGCCGTCCATCCGCACAGTCTTCTCGAAATAGTCCATGTTCATGTCTATCCGGAACATGAACAATGTCTTGCGCCGCTTGTTCCGCAGATGTCCCTGCAGGAAACGGACTGTCTGCAGCAGGGCCACGTAGCCCGCCACCAGCATAAGGATCTCTCCCGGCTGTCTGCCGCTGACCAGGATGGCCGCCACCGCCCCGGCCAGGGCCGTCTCCAGAAAGGGCAGCAGCACACTCAGGCCCACGTCGCCTGCACACAAGCCCAGCGCCCATGTCCCCTCCTTCTGCCGCAGATGCCGAAAGGCATAACGGCAGTTGTCCCATATAGAATATTTTTTCGACTTCTCCGCTTCCTTCTTTTTCTTCATGCTGTTTGGTACCTCCTGACCGCTTTTTGCGCTTTTCTCTATATTAAAACAGGAATCCCCTTTTGTGGGGATTCCTGCACGAAATGTCACGTTTTTTTCACGAAAAGTTTCTGTTTGCGTCTTGATATCTTCTCCGCTTTTGCATATAATAGAATCCAAAATAGGATTCTATTATCAAAATTCTATAATAAAAGTAGGCATGAAATGCCCGTCGGTCATCACGGCTAGAATATGATGAACGTGTATGTTTGACCTCCGGAAGCGACGGGGTGCTGTCAGGCGTAGAATATCGCTTACATGTGAAACGGGATAGTCGCGAGGCTGTCCCGTTTGAAAGCTCTCCCGATTCTCCCCAGCTTTCTCTTTGTCCCGCTGTCAGCCGCCCTCCTCCCACCTGCCCCGGTAATAATCCAGATAAGCCCGGTTCAGCGCCTCCCATCGGTTCCTGGCCACGGGCAGCGCCTCCCCGCTGTCCATCACGGCCTCTTTCCGCTCGATACGGTTCACATAGGCGAGGTTCACCAGATAGGAGCGGTGAATCTTGAAAAAGTGAAGCTCGAAAAAGCTTTCCCCTTGCTGCTCCAGCCGCTCCTCCACCTGG
>CAOOJO010000258.1 GCA_948496895.1 uncultured Acetatifactor sp.
TCAAAGGTGCAGATAAAGATGATGTACGATTTTTTCAGCTTTGTGCAGCTTTCTCTGGAGGAAATCAGGCCTGAGTCGATATTGCACTGGAAATATCTTGATTTCCTGGGGAGTTCCCCATCCCCACAGCACTGCATCCCAATAGAGTATATGGTATCCTGTCGATCGTTGATGCAGGCATCTAAACGGATGCCCCCGCTGTCAGGTGCGGTGCTGGCGGTTTCCCGGGTGACAGGGAAATTTACCGTCTTAATAGGGACATTTAATATTTTTTCAAGTACCCTGCGGCATATTTCCGTGTCGCTCATCACTTTCCCAAATAAAAAATTGTCTGCCAGATTTAGTTCCTGAATAGTGCTGGTTATGTTTGGCATAAATAGCATACCTCTCTTTCTCTCATTATAGCATGGCACAGCTGTTTTGTCAGTTGCGATTTAAAATTGTTTTATGGGCTGCAGACGGAATCCATATATAGAATAAGGATCCTGTGGCTGCCAGGATACCTGAAAAAAGCTGCCGTTTCCAGACAGCCTTTTTCGTGGCAGGGGACATGCCGGCATCCTTTCCGCCTCTTCCCTTATGGCTTCTGCTCAGGATAGATCTCCGCTATTGCCTTTGCGACCTGGAACTCAACCGTCAGCCGGTCGCATTTCC
Organism: uncultured Acetatifactor sp.; assembly: GCA_948496895.1. Classification (GTDB taxonomy): domain Bacteria; phylum Bacillota; class Clostridia; order Lachnospirales; family Lachnospiraceae; genus Acetatifactor. The sequence goes on from CAOOJO010000258.1 coordinate 655, forward strand.
ATACCTTCATGTGCGTCTGGATGAAGTCCTCCACATCCTCCAACAGGATTTGGTTGAGCGTATCCGTCAGGACATCATTCAGAGAAGCGGCATCTATGGCCATGCCGTCCAGCCTCCTGTATGCCTGCTGTACCCAGTTGCACATATTGTTTAGATAGGCTGATTCTGCATGGTGGGGGTTCCAGTCATACAGCATATAGCAGGCGATCCAGCGCTGCGTAAGGACGGCTGTGGTATCATTTACATGGATGGGAACCTCTTTCTGCGTAGCCTCTGCCAATGCACCTCCGGCCGATAGCCCCGTTGAATCAGCTGTCAGTGAAACACCTGAAATGTCCATCTAAATCTCCTTTCCAATTCCGCATACAGGCACGCTGCCTGTGCATATAGAATAATGAAAATCTTCTGCTGTTCTGCTCAGCAGGCAACCATGTCCATGAACTCCTGCTCTGTCAGTACCGGGATGCCGAGCTGCTGTGCCTTTGCCAGCTTGCTGCCGGCCTTCTGGCCACAGATCAGGTAGTCCGTCTTTTTGGTGACGGAGCTGCCGGGCGTGGCCCCCAGGCTGAAGATTTTTGCGTTGATCCCTTCGCGGGTGAAGTTCTCAAGCGTCCCTGTGGCTACGATGGTGCATCCTGCAAATCTGCTGTTCGTTGCTTTATCCATTTTGTTCTCCTCTCCGGATGCCTGTGCATCCCAACCGTTTTCAAAGTGTAGTTCTTCCTGTAAGCCGCGCCATAACAGGAGATTGTCCGAATTGCGGAACCACTCATGGATGCTGCTGCTCATGATGTCCCCGATCCCCTCAAGGCAGGTGAAGTCGAAACACTCCACGGCGGCAAGCTCCAGTTCCCGCAGGCTGCCGCGGAAATGCGCGTCCAGTATCCTGCTGGCAGTCCTGCCGATCAGGGGGATGTCCATCGCCACAAGATAGCGCACGAATGTGGTGCTTCGGCTCCTGTCAATGGACGCAGCCAGGTTCTCATAGGATTTCTCGCCGAAGCCCTCCAGCGCGATGATCTCATCCCGGTAGCGGTGAAGGTGGTACAGGTCCTGGTAGCCCTTCAGGGCGCCGAGCCGGATGAGCTGGTCCAGCGTCGCCTCGGAAAGCCCCTTGATGTCCATGGCCTTCTTTTCTGCAAAGTGGACGAACTTCTGGAGGAGGCGGCTGCCGCAGTCGGGATTGTCGCAGTGGAGCGTCTCCACCATACGCCCTTTGTCGCCTGCCCTGGAATGGATGCGTGTGGGCTGCCCGCAGCATGGGCAGGCCTGCGGTGCCATGTCCTGATAGTCCCCACGGTCAAGGTTCTCCTCCACATGGGGGATGATCATGTTGCGCTTGGAGACCAGGATACGGCACCCGGGATGCAGCTCCAGTCCCTTGATGAAGGTCAGGTTATGGAGGCTCGCCCTGGACACTGCGCAGCCGTCAATCTCCACCGTGTCGAACACTGCAACCGGCGCGATCTCGCCGCTGCGTCCTGTCTGCCATTCAATGGTACGGAATACCGTCTCATAGGTATCATCCTCGAATTTGAACGCGATGCCGTCGTTGTAATGGTGCCCGGTCCTGCCCAGGCCTGCGGAGTAGGAGAAGCTGTCGAAGCGCAGCACCATCCCGTCGATAGGGATGTCCAGATTGTCCGCAAGCTCTGTCATTTTCTGAATCTTCGATGCGATATGGTCTGCCTTTGTATCCGGAGGGATATATACGGCGGGACATACCTCGAAGCCGAACTCAGCCAGGATGGACAGCAGGCTGTTACGGCTGTCCCGTGCATCCTCGAACTCGTCCAGGCCCTCAAGGATGTTGAAGGCGCAGAAGCTGACCTCACGCTCCCTGCAGGTTCCTGCGTCCAGGCTCCGGATGGAGCCGGAGGCCAGGTTCCTTGCGTTGCGGTAGGGCTTCCCGTCGCTTCCGGCGAGCGTGTCCTTCAGGCGCTGGAAGTCGCTCTTGTGGATGAAGCCCTCGCCGGTTATCACCAGGAGCCCCTTATAGGGGATGGACAGCGGCACGTTCCGGAATGCGGCGATGTTGTGGGTGATGAGTTCTCCTTCCTCGCCGTCCCCTCTGGTGGAGCCTTCCACGAGCCTACCGTCTTCGTAGACGAGCTTCACGGTCAGGCCGTCCAGCTTCAGCATGAGCAGGGCGGCATGGCCTTTCAGGAAAGATGCCAGGTCGCTTACCGCCTTGGTCTTGGCCAGGGAGAGTAGCGGGATGTCATGCCGCACCTTCTCAAGGCTGCTGACGGCTTTGTAGCCTACGGTCTGGGTGGGGGAGTTGCTTAAGATGATGCAGGTGTCCTTCTCCCAAAGCTCCAGCTCGTCGTAAAGGTGGTCATAGACCGCATCCGGGACGCTGGGCGCATCCTGGTTGTAGTATTCGTGGCGGTACTGGTTGAGCCTGTCCACCAGTTCATGGATCCGTTCTGTTGCCTGTGACATTCTTTTTTCCTCTTTTCTTTTAGATTTTGCCAGTGAATCTGTGTGTCCCTGTTTCCGGCCTCCTTTCCTGCACTGTCTGCCGTCCTGTTGCTGCGGTATCCGCCGGGTGGAGATGCAAGGGTTCCCGTCCGGCTCATTACCTGCACTAAAAAAGGCAGGAGATGATGGCGGCCTGGGCTGCCGGATCATTCCTGCCTGCGTGCAGACATGCTGCATGACGGCCTGTAAGATTGCTCCTACAGGCATAAAAAGAGCCAGAAAGCGTAAAGTGGCCCGCACTTTATACTTCCTGACTCCGTACAAACTTAAACAGCGTGTGCTTATTGTCCTGGAACTGCACAAAAATCAATAACAAGGTTATGATACCACAATATATAGTAAATGTCAAATAGAAAACACAATATATTGTATATATTATAAAAATGCATCAGCAATGGCAGTCGATTCCGGCAAGCACGTCATCGTCTGAAAGGGAGCCTATGTAATCCTGGACGGCCTCCTGCCATCCCTCCTCTGCCGCTGCCCTGTCGCCTGGGGCGTCCGATAGAAAGGCGCCCTCTGTCCTGCAGGCGGCATCATCCATGTATCTGTAGAATGACACCGGGTAGCGCAGTTCTTCCGGGAAGCTGCGGCGGGCTGGGCAGCTTTCGGTGGCTGCAGTGGTGGACAGCTTTTCAAGGCTCCTGGAGCGTCCCTCTGCTTCCAGAAGGCCCCAGTCTCTGATGGCCTGCCATTCTATGTCCTTTTTTCTTGCGGCGCATACCCATTTATAGCCTTCCGGAGCCTGTGCCCGTCCGCTTTCCTGCTCCCGGAGCTCCTTGTCGGCGAAATATTCCGGGCAGGACTCCTTCACAAGGAAAAGGTCAGGCCAGCGCCCGCCGATGGAATACCAGTCCCAGAAGGCGTTGGGGTTGTAATAGTATCCGAACTTTCCCTGGCCCTTAAGGTGCTGATAGCCATAATATTCCCCGGCAAAAGCCTCCAGGGACGGGAACAGGCCCTTCAGCGGGTAGTCCGGCAGTGCCTTCATGCGCTTTGCCTGCCTGCTGCGCCTTTCGTGCTGCAGGGGGCCGGAACGGCATTTGTATACTTTGCCGTCACGGATCGTGAAGCGCCCGTATACGCGGCTGTCCGTCGGCAGGACGATGCGGCCTTCAGCCAGCCGGAAACAGCTTATGGTCCCGGTATCATACTCCCGTGCCACCACTGCGGTCCTGTCGCAGAATTCCAGGCAGTCGGGATTACGGGTCCTATATGAGTAGCGTTCCAGGATGCGGTATGCCTCAGAAGCGACTGCCCTGGAGAAGCTGTCATGTACGCTGTGTCCCTCTATGGGGCCGCCGTGCGCCTGCTGTCCAGGCCCGGCAGGCTGGTTCTGGACCTCCCGTTCTTTGTGGGTAGCTTCTTTTGCCGGAATCTTCAGTGCTGCCAGTATCAGGTAATGCATGCTCTGTCCTCCTTTTTTGTTTTCTCAGCTTGAGTTTGTCCAATAGGGAGACGCCGTATATGCAGCGTCTCCCGGCTGTTTTTGGAAATCGTCATTATTCAGTTTTATCAGGACGCCTTTTCTTCGGGCACCATGCCGGAGCGGTCCTGACAGGGACTTCCTCTGAATACCTTTCTCCGAACCCGATGAACCCGGGCATCTTGCGCATGTTCTTCCGGAAAAAGTAGTCCTGGATGTAGCGCTGGTCCGGATGGGCGCAGGTGAATTCTGTCCTGGTGTTCCCCATAGGACGGAATCCGCTGCAGTGGCTGCACCCGGAACATCTTATGGCCTGCTCCTCCTTTTTCATGCCGCGCCCTCAGATCGGAAGAGCACACGTCTGAACTCCAGTCACTGAAGAGAATCGCGGGT
>CAOOJO010000259.1 GCA_948496895.1 uncultured Acetatifactor sp.
CCAGTTCTATCTGAATACGGAAGGCTCGGCCTTCCTGCATGCCATGGACGTGAATGTCAGCGACCGGGGGCTGGGCTTCGACAAGAGCGAGGTCTACCCGGAGGGCTGCGGCCACAGCGGCTTTACCGGCACCAGCATATGGTTCAGCCGCAGATACAATATCGGCGCGGTGATTCTTACGAATAAGTACTACCGCCGGGAGGAAGCCCCCAACATCAATTCCAACGAGTTTCGGCGGGCAGTGCACTATGCCCTGCTGGAGATGCGGAAAAGTCAGGCCTGAACGGCTATCTGCTTTATCCTGGCAAAGGTCTTCCTCACATAGGGGATGGCCAGGATCAGGCCTGTGATGGCGGCTTCGGCAAAGATGTAGCAGCCATTGTAGACAAGGGTATAGGGAAGGGGATGCCATCCGTCCCAGGCGTATTCGGCGAAGAATATCCAGCCAGAGAGGGCGGTGAATATCCACCTCCCCAGGATGCCCGCGCAATAACCCTTCAATAGCCCGTTCTTCTTGTCCGTGAACAGGCCGGAGAGCCCGAGAGCACCGAAGGCAAGCAAGTAGTCCATCAGCATCTGGATTGGATGGATGACATAAGGGTCGATGATAAGCTGCAGCACGCCGTAGGCCACGCCGGTGATCAGTCCCGCCTCCAGCCCGAACCAGTAGCCGGGGAGGCAGATGATGAGCATGGAGAGCAGGGTGATAGAGCCGCCGAAGGGAAATTCATAGACCTTCAGGTTGGAGAGCACTGTGCCCAGGGCGATGGCCATGGCGCAGAAGGCCATCTGCTTGGCGGTGAGCCTGGCGGACGCGCTCTTCCCATCCTTCTGCGGGCTGTCTGCCCCCGGGGCGCCGGGGATGGGCTTTCTGGCCGTGGCCCTTTTCCTGGCGAAGAAAGCGGCTGCGGCCAGCAGCGCTGCCAGGACGACGATCAACAGTATCTTTCCTGCGGTGGTGGGGACGTAGCTGACGGCATCCCCGTCTCTGATGACATTGTACAACATAAAAAATCCTCCTTACATCTGGCTAAGGAGGAACGACATCGACAGCCCGGGACACCGAAAAATACGGTAATCCGTCTGTTGCTGCGCTTCCTTCCGCCGGTATTGTCCGGTTCAAGTAGTGAGGGTTAGAGACTGCTGTGCGCGGTCTCAATCTCAGCGATGTGCTCCCCTAGCGGTGATTTATGTATTTATGGCATAACGACCTTATTCCCGGCATAAAACGGCCGGATGGCCATCCTACCATGTGCAACGCTGTGCACATGGTCTACTATACGGGATGCAGGTGCGTGTGTCAAGCATTTTTACAAATTTTTTCCGGCAGCGGGCCATAGGAGGACAGGCGGCACTTTGCCTTGTAAACCCGGTAGGGTTATGTTAGTATGGAAGAAGAGCATTCCAATGGAAGAAGAGCATTCCAATGGAAGAAGAGCATTCCAATATAGGAAGGCTCGTAAAACAGGACAGGAGGCGGATTGCGTGGGTATACAGGCGAATCGGGGGGAAAATAATCATATCTGTATCGGCCTGTTGGCCCATGTGGACGCGGGGAAGACGACTCTTGCAGAGGGGCTTTTGTACACCGGCGGCAGGATTCGCAGGCTGGGGCGGGTAGACCATCAGGATGCGTTCCTGGACAATTTTTGCATGGAGCGGGAGCGGGGCATCACGATTTTCTCCAAGCAGGCCCAGCTTCTCTGGGAGGGGCTGGACATCACGCTGCTGGACACGCCGGGGCATGTGGATTTCAGCGCGGAGATGGAGCGGACTCTGCAGGTGCTTGACTACGCATTGCTGGTCATAAGCGGGTCGGACGGCGTGCAGGGGCATGTGCAGACTCTGTGGCGTCTGCTGGGGCAGTACGGGATTCCTGCCTTCCTCTTCGTCAACAAGATGGATCAGCCGGCCACGGACAGGAAGAGGCTGCTGCGGGAGCTGCAGGGGAAGCTGGGCGGCGCGTGCCTGGAATTCGGCCCGGAGGCGGAGGGGCGCGGCGAGGCCTGGCTGGAGGAGCTGTCCATGTGCGACGAGGCCCTGCTGGAGGAATATCTGGAGACGGGAGGGCTGGCAGAGCGTTCCGTGGCAAAGGCCATTGCAGGCCGGCATGTCTTTCCCTGCTACTTTGGCTCCGCCCTGCGCCTGGAGGGCCTGGAGGACCTGCTTCGGGGCATACGCAGGTTCGTCCGATGCCCGAAATATCCCCGGGAGTTTGGCGCGAGGGTGTACAAGATTTCCAGAGACCCTTCCGGGAACCGCCTGACCCATCTGAAGGTCACGGGGGGCGCGCTGCGGGTTCGCATGCCTGTGAGCAATGCGGGCAGCGCGGGGACGGAAGCGGAAATCTGGGAGGAGAAGGTGAACCAGCTGCGGGTGTACGGCGGCGCCCAGTACGAGGCGGTGGAGGAGGTAGAGGCCGGCGGCATCTGCGCCGTGACCGGATTGGACAGGACCTTCGCGGGACAGGGGCTGGGAAGGGAGAGCAGCAATGAGCTTCCCATCCTGGTGCCTGTGCTGACTTATGGGCTGGCGCTGCCGGAGGGGAGCGACGCGGTGAAGGTGCTGGGTCAGCTGCGGAAGCTGGAGGAGGAAGAACCCCTGCTCCATGTAGTCTGGCAGAAGGCGGCGGGAGGCGTGTCGGAAATCCATGTGCAGGTCATGGGCGAGGTGCAGATAGAGGTCTTAAAAAGGCTGATTTTGGAACGGTTCGGTCTGGAGGTAGGGTTCACGGACGGCCAGATTCTGTACAAGGAGACCATAGCCGGAGCCGTGGAGGGCATCGGGCATTTCGAGCCATTGCGCCATTACGCGGAGGTCCACCTGCTCCTGGAGCCGGGGGAGCCGGGCAGCGGCCTGCAGTTTGCCAGCGCCTGCAGCGAGGACGTGCTGGACAGGAACTGGCAGAGGCTGATTCTGACCCATCTGGAGGAGCGCTCCCATCCGGGGGTGCTGATCGGCGCGCCTGTTACCGACATGAAGATTACGCTGCTGACCGGCCGCGCCCATATCAAGCACACCGAGGGCGGCGATTTCAGGCAGGCCACCTACCGGGCGCTGCGGCAGGGTCTGATGCAGAGCGAGAGCGTGCTGCTGGAGCCGGTGATGGCCTTCACCCTGGAGGTGCCGTCGGGGCAGGTGGGCAGGGCCATGTCCGACATCCAGAGGATGTGCGGAAGGTTCGACGCGCCGCAGACGGACGGGGAGTACGCCATCCTTACGGGCAGCGCTCCGGCGGCTACCATCCGGGGCTACCAGAGCGAGGTGAACGCTTATACCAGGGGCCTGGGGAGGCTTAGCTGCACCCTGAAGGGATATGAGCCCTGCCATGACACGGGACAGGTGCTGGAGCAGTTTGGCTATGATCCGGAGGCGGATGTGGAGAATCCGGCTTCCTCGGTTTTCTGTGCCCATGGGGCGGGGTTCGTGGTGCCCTGGAATCAGGTGCCGGAGTATGCCCATGTGGAGAGCGGGTGGCCCGGGGAGGCCGGGGCTGGCGGAGCGGAAGGGGACGGGGGGACTTCTGGCGGGAGCGGATCCGGCGAGGCTGACGCGGGAGCCAACGGCCGACAAGTCCTCGACGACAGAAGACCGGGCATGGCAGCGGGCAGGAGGAAAGGGACAGACGACAGGAGAGAATCCGCGTCCGATTATATCACGCAGGAAGAAATCGAGGAAATCTTTACCCGCACTTATGGGAAGAGCAGCAGGGACTATACACCCTACCGTTACCATCAGCAGAATACCGGCCGGGCGGCACCGAAGGACGGCGGGGCATCGGAGGGCGCGGAGGACGGGAACCGGGCGAAACCTGCCCGACGGGATGAGGGGAAGAAGGAGGAATATCTCCTGGTGGACGGCTACAACATCATCTTCGCCTGGGAGGATCTGCACGCTCTGACGGAGGTGAACATCGACAGCGCCAGGGACCGGCTGATGGATGTCTGCAGCAACTATCAGGGATATGCGGGCTGTACGCTGATTTTGGTCTTCGATGCCTATAAGGTAAAGGGGAACACGGGCTCCGTACAGAACTATCACAATATCTACGTGGTCTACACCAGGGAGGCGGAGACCGCCGACCAGTATATCGAGAAGACCGTGCATGAAATCGGCAGGAAACATAAAGTCACCGTAGCCACATCGGACAGACTGGAGCAGATGATCATCTGGGGGGACGGCGCGGTGAGACTGTCCGCGGCGGGATTCCGGGAGGCTGTGGAGGAGGCCTCCGCCCGGGGCAGGGAGCAGTATGCCAGACAGCGGGAGAAGGCGCCGAACCGCCCGTTTGAGGGTCTGGGGCTGGATATGTGAGATATTGCCCATCCCGTTTCCAGAATTTGTAACTTTTTCAAAAAAGATGACAAGAACCCTATGATTTATTCCAAAAGTGTTGTATAATCTATATGAAGTACGAAATATAGGAGGGTATCATATGGCAAAAGAAATGATTGCAATGCTTCTTGCCGGCGGACAAGGCTCCCGTCTGTATGCTCTGACCGAGAAGCTTGCAAAACCGGCGGTTCCTTTTGGCGGGAAATATCGCATCATCGATTTCCCCCTTTCTAACTGTGTCAATTCGGGAATCGACACAGTGGGCATCCTGACCCAGTACCAGCCCCTGGTGCTGAACGAGTACATCGGAAACGGCCAGCCCTGGGATCTGGACCGTCTCTACGGAGGGGTGCATGTGCTGCCGCCCTACCAGAAGGCCAGCGGCTCCGACTGGTACAAGGGCACGGCAAACGCGATCTACCAGAACATTTCCTTCATCGAAAGGTACGATCCCCAGTACGTCATCATCCTTTCCGGCGACCAGATCTGCAAGCAGGACTACAGCGATTTCTTAAAGTTCCACAAGGAGAAGAACGCGGAGTTCAGCGTGGCCGTCATGGAGGTGCCCTGGGAGGAGGCTTCCCGCTTCGGCCTGATGGTGGCGGACAAGGACGACCGCA
>CAOOJO010000260.1 GCA_948496895.1 uncultured Acetatifactor sp.
TAGCTTCCAAGCCGGGAGCCTGAGAACGCGCATGGAGAGACAGTACAGCGAATTAGGGCTTTCCGAATTATCCCCGTTACAGGATAGGGCTTTAGTAGAAGTCACTTGAGGCAGTGAGGCTGTGGAAAGCGCCCGCTGTGAACAAAGGTGGTACCGCGTCAATGACGCCCTTTGCTGATGAGAGTCGGCAGAGGGCTTTTTGTTTTCTGGAGATTTTTGCTGACCGGGCGTAAGAGAACCGCGGGCAAAGCGGCGCCACAGTGCAGAAAGGAGAAAATCATGAGCAAAGAACTGGCAAAGACCTACGACCCCAGGGGGCTGGAGGACAGACTGTACCAAAAATGGCTGGACAGGAAATATTTCCACGCGGAGGTGGATTACGACAGGAAGCCCTTCACCATCGTGATTCCCCCGCCAAACATCACCGGCAAGCTGCACATGGGCCATGCCCTGGATGAAACGATGCAGGATATTCTGATTCGCTTCAAAAGGATGCAGGGCTACAACACATTGTGGCAGCCCGGCACAGACCACGCGGCCATCTCCACGGAGGTCAAGATCATCGAGAAGCTGAAGGAAGAAGGCATCGATAAATACGACCTGGGGCGGGAGAAATTCTTAGAGTGGGCCTGGAACTGGAAAAAGGAATACGGCGGCCACATCGTGGAGCAGCTTAAAAAACTGGGCTCCTCCTGCGACTGGGACAGGGAGCGCTTCACCATGGACGATGGCTGCAACCGGGCCGTGACGGAAGTCTTCGTGAAGATGCACGAGAAGGGCTATATCTATAAGGGCAGGCGCATCATCAACTGGTGTCCCGTCTGCAATACCTCCATCTCCGACGCGGAGGTGGAGTACCAGGAGCAGGCAGGCCATCTGTGGCATATCAAGTATCCCGTGATGCGGGAGGACGGAACCCCCAGCGACACGGAGTTTTTGACCTTTGCCACCACCCGTCCCGAGACCATGCTGGGCGATACGGCTGTGGCCATCCACCCGGAGGACGAGCGGTACGCCCACCTCATCGGAAAGAGCGTGATGCTCCCCCTGATGAACCGGGTGATCCCCGTGGTCACGGACACCTATGTGGACAGGGAGTTCGGGACGGGCGTGGTGAAGATCACCCCTGCCCATGACCCCAACGACTTCGAGGTGGGCAAGCGCCATGACCTGCCCGTGATCAACGTGATGAACGACGACGCCACCATCAACGAGAACGGCGGGAAGTTCGCGGGGATGGACCGGTATGCGGCCAGGAAGGCCATCGTGGAGGAGCTGGAGAGCCTCGGGCTATTAGTAAAGATAGAGGACTATTCCCATAACGTAGGCACCCACGAGCGCTGCAAGACCACCGTGGAGCCTCTTGTGAAGGAGCAGTGGTTCGTGAAGATGGACGAGCTGATAAAGCCCGCCGTGGAGGCTGTGAAGACAGGCGAGATCAGGCTGATTCCGGAGCGCATGGAGAAGACCTACTTCAACTGGACGGACAATATCCGCGACTGGTGCATCAGCAGGCAGCTCTGGTGGGGCCACAGGATCCCCGCCTACTACTGCGACCAGTGCGGGGAGGTGGTGGTGGCCAGAACTGCGCCCCAGGTTTGCCCGAAATGCGGCTGCACGCACCTGACCCAGGATCCGGACGTGCTGGACACCTGGTTCTCCTCGGCGCTTTGGCCCTTCGAGACCCTGGGCTGGCCGGACGAGACCGAGGACTTAAAGTATTTCTATCCCACGGACGTGCTGGTGACGGGCTATGACATCATCTTCTTCTGGGTCATCCGGATGATCTTCTCCGGCTTTGAGCAGATGGGCGCGAAGCCCTTCCACACCGTACTCTTCCACGGCCTGATGCGGGACAGCCAGGGGCGGAAGTTCTCCAAATCCCTGGGCAACGGCATCGACCCCCTGGAGCTGATCGACCAGTACGGCGCGGACGCCCTGCGGCTGACCCTGATCACGGGCAACGCCCCGGGCAACGACATGAGATTCTACTACGAAAGGATGGAAAACAGTCGAAATTTCGCCAACAAGGTGTGGAACGCTTCCCGGTTCATCCTGATGAACATGAACGGGAAAACGGTGACGGAGGCCAGGACGGATACCCTGCAGCCCGTGGACAGATGGATACTGTCCAGGCTGAACACCCTGATAAAGGACGTCACCGCCAATATGGAGAGCTATGAGCTGGGCATCGCCGTGCAGAAGGTCTACGATTTCATCTGGGACGAATTCTGCGACTGGTACATCGAGATGGTGAAGCCCCGTCTGTACAATACGGACGATGCGGCCAGCCAGAACGCGGCGCTCTGGACGCTTAAGACGGTTCTGGTCGACGCGCTGAAGCTCCTGCATCCCTATATGCCCTTCCTCTCGGAGGAAATCTACTGCACCCTGCGGGAAATGGAAGGAGAGCATTCCATGGAAGCGGAGCCTTCCATGGAGGAATCCATCGTCATCAGCCCATGGCCCCTATACCGGGAGGACAGGAGCTTCCCGAAGGAGGAGAAGGACATCGAGATCATCAAGCAGGCCGTGCGGGCTGTCCGCAACATCCGCAATGACAGCAATGTGCCGCCCAGCCGCAGGACCAGCATCGACCTGGTCAGCGAGAGGGAGGACATCATCCGGACGTTCACGGAGGGCAGGCTGTTCTTCGCCTCCCTGGCCTATGCCACTGAGGTGAAGCTGATCCTGAAGACGGGCGAGGACCAGGGAACCTTCACGGAGGACGACAAAGCCGTCTGCATACAGCTGGATGCCTGCGCGAAGGACGCGGTGTCCGTGGTGATTCCCGGCGCGACCCTTTACATCCCCTTCGCGGAGCTGGTGGACGTGGCCCAGGAGAGGGAGCGCCTGCAGAAGGAGAAGAAGAGGCTGGAGGGGGAGCTGGCCCGGGTGAACGGCATGCTCTCCAATGAGCGCTTCCTGTCCAAGGCCCCGGAGGAGAAGGTGGCGGCAGAGCGGGAGAAGCTGGCAAAATACACCCAGATGATGGAACAGGTGGATTTACGGCTGAATCAGCTGCGGTAGCTTATGAGAGGGATGCCGTTATGAAGAGACAGGAGATTGCCGCTTATGAGCAGGCGGTACAATATATCGATGAGGTTCCGCGCTTTACCGCAAAGCACACCATGGAGCAGACGCGGGCCTTTCTCCACAGGCTGGGAGATCCGGATCGGAAGCTGCGCGTCATCCATGTGGCCGGCACCAACGGAAAAGGCTCCGTCTGCGCCTATCTGCGCAGCATCCTGGAGGCGGCAGGGTACAGAGTGGCCCTGTTCACCTCGCCCCATCTGGTCAGTATCCGGGAGCGGTTCGTGGTGGACGGGGAAATGGTTTCGGAGGAGGATTTCCTGCGGGCCTTTCTCCATATCTACCATATGCTGGACTGGGACGCGCTGGAACGGGAGGAGGCGGGAGCTTATCATCCCACCTATTTTGAATATCTCTTCTTTATGGCAATGGTGCTTTTTCCGGAGAAGAGACCGGAGTTCTGCATCCTGGAGACGGGGGTAGGGGGCAGGCTGGACGCCACCAACGCGGTGGGCCAAAAGGAATTGACCGTAATCACCCACATCAGCCTGGACCATGTGGGAGTCCTGGGGGATACCCTGGAAAAGATAGCGTTCGAGAAAGCCGGAATCCTGCGGGCCGGGGTGCCCGCGGTCTGGTGGGATACCTGTGAGGAGACCACGCGGGTCTTTCGGGCGCGGGCGCGGGAGCTTGGGATTTCGGCGCATTCCGTGTCGGAAAATGACTATTCTTTTTCAAATTTTAAGAGAAAAACCATTGATTTTTGCCTGCACAATCTGTATGATAGAGATGTTACTCTTACGCTCCATACCATCGCTGCCTATCAGATGGAGAACTGCGCGCTGGCCGTGCGGGCCATTCAGGAGCTGGAGACGGAGAGACGGATCACGCCGGATCAGATTCGGAAAGGGGTGGCGGACTGCTTTTGGGCGGGGCGCATGGAGGAGGTGCTTCCGGAGGTCTATGTGGATGGAGCCCACAACGAGGACGGCATCCGGGCCTTTCTGGAGACGGTGTCCGGGCATCCGGGGGCGAAGAGCCTGCTGTTCGGCGTGGTGAAGGACAAGGACTACAGGAGCATGGTACAGGAGCTGGCATCCAGCGGCCTGTTCGGCAGAATTTTCCTGACCTGCATGCGCAGCAGCCGGGCATTGGCCGTGGGAGAGCTTGCGGCGCTTTTTGGCGGATATCCGGCGTGTGCCTGCGAGGCGTTCGAGGATTCCGGGGCTGCTTTCCACAGACTGCTTGACAGCCGCCGGGAGGGAGAGCGCGTATACGTGGCAGGGAGCCTGTATTTAGTCGGTGAAATCAAGGAGTTGTTGAGCCATGATAAATTTTGAAGAGGAACTCAAAAAATTCCATCCAAGCCTTGAGGTAGAGGACGTGGAGGAAGCCATTTACCAGCAGGATCTGACGGATATAGCTGATTTGCTGATCAAGAGGATAACGGAGCCTGAGGGCGAATTTGAACAGGAGTTTGAAGAAGAATAATGATGTTTTGCTATAGTTGCGGTCGCCGCCTGTCGGAGCATGATTTCTGCACTTCCTGCGGAGCCGATGTCTCTCTGTATAAAAAAGTGCTGCATGTCTCCAACATGTATTATAACGAGGGCCTGGAAAAGGCGGGCGTCAGGGATTTAAGCGGGGCTGTCGCCAGTCTGCGCCAGAGCCTGCGCTTTAATAAAAACAATATTAAGGCACGCAATCTCCTGGGGCTGGTGTATTTTGAGATGGGGGAGGTGGCCACCGCTCTCAGGGAGTGGGTCATCAGCAAGAACATGCGCCCTGAGAAGAATATCGCTGACGAGTATATCGACAGGATACGCTCGAATTCCGGCAGACTGGACTCCATCAATCAGACAGTCAAGAAATATAATCGGGCGTTGGCGCTGTGCAGCCA
>CAOOJO010000261.1 GCA_948496895.1 uncultured Acetatifactor sp.
CAACATGATTCTGTTCATGGCAGCGCTGGCCAGCATACCGAAGGATATCCTGGAGGTGGCGCAGCTTGAGAGCGCGAAGCCCCTGCAGACTTTCTTCTACATAAAGATTCGCTATCTGTCGTCTACGCTGCTGTTCGTGGCGATTATGTCGCTGATAAACTCCTTTAAGATATTCCGCGAGGTCTATCTGCTGACAGGGGATTATCCCTACGACTCTATCTACACGCTGCAGCATTTCATGAACAATAAATTCAAATCCCTGGACTACCAGACGCTGTCCGCGGCGGCGATTCTGATGTCTTTGGTGATGATAGTGATTATCGGTGTCCTGTTCATCGCGGAGGACCGTTTCGGAAAGGATGTGGAGGGGTGAAGAAGAGACCGGAAAACTTATCTGCGGCCCCCCTGGATCCCCGGGAGCGGGACAGAAGGCTGGCCATGCACAGGAAGAGGCGCCAGACCGTGAAGATCGCGCTGGCCACCATGGTGGCGGCGACCTTCGCCATATTGTTCCTGATGCCCATCGTTTTGACCATAACGAATTCCTTTATGGCGGCATCGGAGATTTCGGCCAACTATGGATCCATATTCGCTACCGACGCCAACGGCGGCAAGGTATATATCTCGGAGCGGGTGAACCTGAAGTTCATTCCGGACATGGTGTCCTTCAGCCAGTACAACACGGTGCTGTTCAAAAGTCCGGAGTACCTGTTCAAGTTCTGGAATTCGGTGATACTGGTAGGGCCAATCGTGGTGTTCCAGCTGACGGTGGCCTCCCTGGCCTCCTACGGCTTCGCCAGGTATCGGGGAAGGATTCGGGAGATTATCTTCTTCGCGTATATCATCCTGATGCTGATGCCCTATCAGGTGACGCTGGTGCCGAACTACCTGGTGAGCGACTGGCTGAACCTTTTGGATACCAACTGGGCCATCTGGCTCCCCGGCATCTTCTCGCCCTTCGCGGTGTTCCTGCTGACCAAGTTCATGCGCAGGATTCCGGAGTCGGTGCTGGAGGCGGCGCAGATAGACGGGGCAGGGGAGTGGCAGATCTACCGCAAGATATGCCTGCCCCTGTGCAAGGGGGCCATATGCTCCGCGGCGATACTGGTATTCATTGACTACTGGAACATGGTAGAACAGCCATTGATCCTGATGTCCGATGCGGAGCAGCACCCCCTGTCGGTATTCCTGAGCAAGATCAACGAGGGGGAAATCGGGCTGGCGTTCGCGGTGGCTACGATCTATATGGTGCCCAGCCTGTTGATTTTCCTGTACGGGGAGGAATATCTGGTGGACGGCATTACATATCAGGGCGGCATAAAAGGTTAAAGAGTGCGAAGAGTTTATTCCAGATAGCAATGAAGAAGAGCATTCATATTGAGGAGAGGAAGAGCGATGAACGAGAACGGAAAGAAGAAAAGGGAATGGGTGAAGACGGCGGCTATCATATTCTTGTCGGTGATGCTGGTTCTCACCTTTTTCTCCAACACTATCATGAACTACTCTCTGCCGGAGGTGGCTACGCAGTACGTGGAGTCCGGGACCATCACGGCAAAGATTCGCGGTTCAGGGGTAGTGGAGAGCGGGAACCCTTATAATGTGGAAGTGACGGAGTCCAGGAAGGTCTCCCAGGTAGCCGTGAAGGTGGGCGACGAGGTGGAGAAGGATGCCGTGCTGATGTACCTGGAGGACGCGGAGAGTGATGAGCTGAAAGCTGCCAGAGATGAGCTGGATAAGGCCAAGAGAGCCTACACAGATGCGTTGCTTTCAACGGATATCACTTCGGCAGATATTCAGGCCGCTGATTCAGGGATATCAGAGGAGGCCTATCGCAGCCAGATAACTGCGGCTCAGAATGCGGTGACAGCGGCAGAAAATGCGGTGACGGCAGCGAAAAATGACGAAAAAGAAGCAAAGAGAAAGGTGGATGAACTACAGAATCGATATGATGCGTTCACTACCCAGATATCTATTACGCCGGAGAACAATGCAGATGTGACCGCTGAGACAAAGGCACGTGATGAAGCGAAGGCGGCATGGGATAATGCGGCGCATGCTGCATCAGACAAAAAAAATGAGCTGACCGCTATCCAGAACGAAGTGACGGAATTGAACTCAAGGATAGCCTTGGTAAAAAGTAAACTGCCAAAAACAGATTCTGAACCAGATCCTTCGGCTAGTCCCACACCGGATTCAGCAGAGACTCCTCCGCCTCAAGACATAGCTCCAGCTTCAAGTGAGGCAGAGAACAGTAATGAGGAGGGCCAGTCAGATGGAAACGATGGTGTGACTACATTGAGTGAGGACGGAAATATCGCCGAATTGGAGGCGGAACTCCAGGAATTAGAAAGACTACTACAGATAGCGATGGAAACCCAAATCACTGCCAAAAAGGCATTTGATGACGCAAGTTTGGAAGCAACTAGAAGAGAAGAGGAATATAAGAGAGCGGAGCAGAGGCTGAACGATAAGATAAATTCCGGCAATACCGAAGCCATCATTGCGAATTTGAAACAACAGCAAGGCGTGATAGAGGGAGAAAAGAAGCAGGCAGAGATAGTTTTGGCTGAAAAAACTTCGATTGTGGCGGAAAAAGAAACTGCCCTGGCGGATAAGCAAAAAGATTTAGAAGAGCTGGCTGCCAGGATTGGTAAAGTATCTGGCCTGGAAGGGGCACAAGAGGCTGTAGATAAAGCACAGAAGCTGGTAGATGAGCTGACCGAGAAAGCAATCGGCGCCACCATCACTGCTCCCGTGGCGGGAACAGTGACCACCCTGAACGTGGTGGCGGGAGAGAGCACCGCGCCCGGCACCCCAGTGGCAGTGCTGCAGCCCGCGGGCAAGGGATTCTCCATGAGCTTCTCCGTCACCAATGAGCAGGCCAAGCGTCTGTCCGTGGGGGATGTGGCGGATCTGGTGAACGCCTGGAGATATGACGATCTGAAGGTGACCCTGGCCAACATCAAGCCCGACCCCACGGAGCCGGGACAGAAAAAGCTCCTGACCTTCGACGTGGACGGAGACGTGACGGCAGGGCAGACCCTGAACATATCCGTGGGCCAGAAGAGCGCCAACTATGACCTGATTGTGCCCAACAGCGCCATTCGCGAGGACAACAACGGCAAGTTCATCCTGATAGTGGAATCCAAGCCGGGGCCGCTGAATACCCGCTACATCGCCACACGTGTGGACGTGGAGGTATTGGCCAGCGACGACACCCAGTCCGCCATCAGCGCAGCGCTGTATGGCTACGAATTTGTAATCACCACCTCCACCAAGCCTGTGGAGGCCGGGAAGCAGGTCAGGCTGGCTGAGGGGGGATGATCTTTCCTATGAAAAAAATTGTACTGGGTATAAGCGGTGGGATTTCCTTCCTGATTTTCCTGGTTCTGCTGCTGGTGTCGAACCATCTGGCGAACAGTCAGTCCGCCCAGCTGGCGGCCGAGCGGTGGAGCAAAGAGGGGAATGTCTCCCAGGTTAGCTGTTTTTTCTCCGTGGGCTCCGGCATCACGGAGGATGAACTCATAGAATTTGAGCATACTGTTGACAGCGCGCTGACGGAAGCGTCCGTAGTCCAGGAATCGGAGAATCCCGGAGCCAGGCTCTGGGCGGATGCCTACAGCGCTGACGGACAGGTGACCCTGTCCAATGACAAGACCAGCCTGACGGCGGATGCCATCGGGATTGGCGGGGATTTTTTCCTGTTCCATCCGTTGACCCTGCTGAACGGGGCTTACTTTTCCGGGAATGACCTGATGAAGGACTACTGCGTCATAGACGAGGACGCGGCCTGGCAGCTCTTCGGCTCCAATGACGTGGCGGGGATGACGGTGTACATCGGCGGCGTGCCCCACATCGTCACAGGAGTGGTACGCCGCCCTGACGGCCGCCTGGCGGAGGCCGCCGGCCTGGACAGCACGGTGGTCTATGTGTCCTATCAGACCCTGACGGAGCTGGGGAACAGCCATGGCATCAACCATTATGAGATAGTCATGCCTAACCCTGTTACGGGCTTTGCCAGCAACTATGTCAGGGAGAAGCTGGGGTCTGAGGAGAAGGAAGTGGAGGTGGTGGAGAATACCACCCGCTATTCCCTTGTGTCGAGGCTGAAGCTCATCACCGAGTTCGGGACCCGCTCCATGAACGGCAAGGCCATCATCTATCCCTACTGGGAGAACATGGCCAGAGGAATCGCGGATATCCTGATGGTATTGACCCTGTTCGGCATCCTGTTCCTGCTGTATCCTGTGGGACTGGCAGTGGTGTTCTTCTGTATCTGGTGGCGGCACAAGGGCTGGACCATGAAGGATGCCTGGCATAAGCTGAAGGATTTGGCAGAGCGCAGGATGGAGAAGCTGCGCGAGAAGCGAAAGGAAAAGCGGCATTCCGGGGATGGCGGGCCGGAAGGAGACAGGAAAGCGAAAAAGGAGAGGGCGAAGAAGCCCAAAAGGCCCAAAAAGCGCAGGAAGTCCGAATATGACGATTTCGATGAGGGAGAAGAAGAGGAGCCTGACGGCGACGGAAGCTCCGAAGAGGCCCTTTCAAAGAAGAAAAGGTTTGGATGGCGGCGCGGCGGACAGAAAAAATGAGGAGGAAGATTATGAAAAGGTGGAAGAAAGGCGCTTCCAAGCGGGGGAACCGAATTCTGGCCCTGGGCCTGGTCTGTGCCCTGACGGCAGGCCTGTGCGCCTGCGGAGGAGGCGGCGGCAAGAACGAGAATTCTGCACTGGCCAAGGAAAACGTGTACCGGGTGCAGGAGATTGCGCTGCCGGAGATAGACGGAGACAACATTAATGTCTTCGCGTCTTCCCATAAGGACGGGTCGGTGTACCTCCTGATGCAGGTGTACCATTGGAATGATGAGAAATTCAATGAAAATCCTGTAACGGACATCAGGGTGATGACCATAA
>CAOOJO010000262.1 GCA_948496895.1 uncultured Acetatifactor sp.
CTCCTCCGGAGCCGTCCGGATGGCGCATTCCCGCCTTGCTTCCATGGCGATGATGTCGCCGTCATATAGCAGGGCATTGCGGAGGAACCACCAGCCGATGCCCAGGAGCACGATGACGGAGATGAAGATTCCTTTGCGCAGCAGGGGGCTCCATTCCACCCACAGGCCTTTCCTTCCGCCGGCCGCCTTTCCGCCCTCCGAAACGGCGGATCCTCCCTTCCTGGCCGCTGCCATTTCTGCGGATGGCGCAACGTTCCCCGCAGCGGCCGCGCCTGTCCCCCTCCCGATGTGCGCATAGCGCAGGGCGAAGACGATTATCGCCGCCAGGATGATGCCGTAGGCGTTGTAATAGGACATGGCGCACAGGATGATGCCCAGGGCCAGCAGGATGCAGTCCCTTCTGTCGTAATCCGTCCGCTGGGCGCGCAGCAGGGAGTAACAGATGATGGACACGGCCAGCATGGCCATGGAGTCCGTATTGATATAGGAATGGATGAAGATATTCTGGGGCAGGAACACGGTCATGACGGTGAAGGTCCACTGCAGGTAAGGGCTCTTCCACAGGAGCCTGGCCGACTGTCGCACGAAATAGGCCATCAGCACGCCGAACACCACGTTCACCATCCTTGCCGCCACCAGCAGCACAGAGCTGTCCGCCGTGAACAGCGTCAGGAACCGCAGCAGGAAGCCCTGTATGATATAGGTCAGCATGGGCTGGAACGCATAGGAGGCCCCGAAGCCGTCCAGCAATACTTCGGGGTCCGCCCCATGGGGAAGACGGCCGTGTCTGCAGATGAAGCTCACCACCTTGAAGCGGTTGACCTCATCCGGCGGGTCTCCGTAGGACTGCACCATGGCAAAACAGGCGGTCGCCGCGAAGACCAGCAGGTAAAAGACGGCATCCGGTATGAAGTTTTGTTTCTTCTTTCTGTTTCCTGCATTCATAGTTCGGTGGTTGCCTCTCTCCTCTCGAGTTCCCGGATTCCACGAGTCCCAAAGCGTACCCTGCCATCCCCTGAAATCCCTTTGAAGGGATTATCCCTCCGCGCTCATCTCCTCCAGCAGCCGGATCTTCGTGTCGTACAGCTTCTGGGACAGGTCTACGTACACCTCGTGGGGATTCACCAGGCGCTTCGTCTCCTCCCACAGGGTGTCCAGCTCCCGCTGGCAATAGGCTCTGATGTCCATGACGCAGGGGGAGGCATAGCAGCATTCCCCGTTCCGGAAGACCTGCTCCATCAGCGGGCGCAGAGAGTATGTGCCTGCTTTCAGCTTCGTCTTCTTCCAGGGCTCCAGGGAGTCGAAGAGCACCAGGTCGTCCTCCTCCCGGTATTCCTCCTCCGCCAGGCATATCAGGTCGGCCTTGATTTTGCCGCTCTCCTTTTCATAGACCCGGTATATCTTCTTATTGCCGGGATTGGTGACCTTCTCGCTGTTCTCAGAGAGCTTGATTTTCGGGATGAACTGTCCGTCCTCGTCCCGGATCGCTGCCAGCTTGTACACGCCGCCGAAGGAGGGATTGTCTTTGGAGGTGATCAGGTTGGTGCCCACGCCCCAGGAGGTGATGGCAGCGCCCTGCACCTTCAGGCTGTCGATCAGGTACTCGTCCAGGTCGTTGGAGGCGGAGATCACGGCGTCCGGGAATCCGGCGGCGTCCAGCATCTTCCTGGCCTGCTTGGAGAGGTAGGCCAGGTCGCCGCTGTCTAAGCGGATGCCGTAGAAGGTCAGGGGAATGCCCGCCTTCCGCATTTCCGTGAAGACCCGGATGGCATTTGGCACCCCGGATTTCAGGGTATCATAGGTGTCCACCAGCAGGATGCAGGCGGAAGGGTACATGTCCGCGTAGGTCTTGAAGGCGGTGTACTCGTCCGGAAAGCTCATGATCCAGCTGTGGGCGTGGGTGCCCTTCACCGGCACGCCGAAGAGCTGGCCGCAGAGCACGTTGCTGGTGCCGATGCAGCCGCCGATCACAGCCGCCCTGGCCCCGTAGGTGCCCGCGTCCGGCCCCTGGGCTCTGCGCAGGCCGAACTCCATGATGCCGTCCCCCCTGGCGGCGTAGCAGACCCTGGCGGCCTTGGTGGCGATCAGGCTCTGGTGGTTGATGATGTTCAGGATGGCGGTCTCCACCAGCTGGGCCTCCATGATGGGGGCGATGACCTTGATCACCGGCTCCCTGGGGAACATCACCGTGCCCTCGGGGATGGCGTAGATATCGCCGGAGAAGCGGAAGGTCTTTAAGTAGTCCAGGAAGTCCGCCTGGAAGATGCCCAGGGAGGCCAGATAGTCGATGTCCTCCTGGTCGAAATGCAGCTCCTTGATGTACTGGATGACCTGCTCCAGGCCCGCTGAGATCGCGTAGCCGCCGTCGCAGGGGTTCTTGCGGTAGAAGGCGTCGAAGATCACGGTCTCGTTCTGGTCCTTGTGCCTGAAATACCCCTGCATCATGGTGAGCTCATACAGGTCTGTCATCAGGGTGAGATTCTGTCTGTCCATAAGCTCCTCTTTTCTGCCGTATCCGGCATTCTTGTGTTTTTACAATCATATACCATCCGGGGGGCAATTGCAAGAGGCGGCCGGAGCATAAATGCAATGCTGACAGGTAAATAGGACAATGCGACAATGCACATAATCATAATTTGTTGAAAAGAGACATTGAACCAGAAGCTTTTATAGGGTATAATATTATAATTAAGACAAAAAAAGAGTAAAATGATAATTCCCGGAGCGCAAAGACTACGGTAAACAAAGAAAATATGCAGGAGGAAGAGGAACAGTGATTGTCCAGCATAATTTATTTGCGATGAATGCTGAAAGGATGTTAGGCATCAACAGCAAGCTTCGCGCAAAGTCAACAGAAAAGCTCTCATCCGGGTATAAGATCAATCGGGCGGCGGATGACGCAGCCGGCTTGGCGATTTCCGAAAAGATGAGACGGCAGATCAGGGGACTGGGCCAGGCAGTCAGGAATGCGCAGGATGGAATTTCCATGGTGCAGATTGCGGACGGCGCCATGGCGGAAATACATGATATGCTCCACAGGGGACTTGAACTGAGCGTCCACGCGGCAAACGGCACCTTGTCACAGAGTGACCGCGAGGCCATTCAGATGGAAATCGACCAGCTGCGGAAGGAAATAGACGGTATCGCTCAGAGGACGCTGTTCAATGAGACAAAGGTGCTCCAGGGGGAGATTTATTCTGGCCGGGTGCAGGTGGGAGAAGATACGGAGCTTGTCTTTGACGGACAACTGCCTGCCTGGGTGGATATGACGAATACGGGAAAATTATCCGAGACATATACCAA
Organism: uncultured Acetatifactor sp.; assembly: GCA_948496895.1. Lineage (GTDB taxonomy): Bacteria > Bacillota > Clostridia > Lachnospirales > Lachnospiraceae > Acetatifactor. The sequence continues at coordinate 3,304 of CAOOJO010000262.1, forward strand.
TCAGGCAGATTGGACGGAAACCTGGACAGACCCCGCAGATGGCAGTACAAAGACTAATACAGGAACGGTAGCAATCAACCATGCATCGGCTCATTTGGATTTCAGCCAGTTTGACGGTTCGACGGATAAGGTCAATGATTTAATCGGGAAAGGCTTTTACACCACTTGCTGCACCTGCAGCAATCATTACAGCATCAGGTTCGCTTCCGGGACTGCGCACAGTCTGGAGAGAAGCGGCAATCAGTATATTTTCAATATTGGAATCGAGGGAGCCGCAAATCCGGGGGAATTGATGGACCGCATTGTGGCAGGGACCCGGACATCGTCCAACAGTGCTTTTGGACAGCCAGCGAGCCACTATACGCTGCTGATTCCGGACAAAGCAGCTAATCAGTTGATCATCTGCGATGACCGCTCCAGCGAAAGTGAACCCAATGTCGCAACGAAGGGCGGAAACGTTACCTGGTCAAATTGGCCGGGCGGTCATGTGAATTTTAATATAAAACCAAGTGGAACCAGCGGGGAATTTGACACCGGTGTTGTAACCGAGGTGAAGAAGCCGATATATGAGGGCCGGGATCTGGAGTGGAATAAACAGATTTCCCTGCAGATAGGCGCGGACTCATCCCTGGACAATAAACTGATTATTGAGCTGCCTTATATCAACTGTCAGCGGATAGGGCTTGATGAGGTGGACGTGACCGTTGCCGATGGGCCGTTGGACGGAATCGATTCCTTTGCGGCGGCCATTGAGAATGTCAGCCGTGAGCGGAGCCGGATGGGAGCATATCAGAACCGGCTGGAGCATACGGTCAAGAACCTGGACAATGTGATAGAAAATACGATGGCGGCAGAGTCGAGGATCCGGGATACGGACATGGCAGAGGAAATGGTCCTATATTCTGCTCAGATTATCCTTGACCAGGTCGGACAGGCGATGCTGGCCCAGGCGAACCAGGAGAGCCAGAAGGTATTGGAACTATTGCAGTAAGGGCCGGGGCAAAAGGTTTCCTGTGCAGAACATTTTTGCATTTTTGCTTGACAAACAAAAAACTTCAAGATTATAATGATATATCAGAAAAAACGTCACAGACAGCAAATGCCATGACGAAGAGAGTAGCTGTTCCGGGAAAGCCCCAGCGAGCCGGTGAGGGTGGGAGACCGGCGCAAGTAAGGGGACAGTGAAGATCGCTTCCGAGCAGGCAGGACAAAAGACAGGAGCCGGATTCCCCGATGGACACGGCCAGCGACTTGGCGGCCGCGGCCGGGAGAGGGCGCCGGGACGAGTAGTCCTGCACGGCATTCCCCCGTTATGGGAAAGCGCATCATTTCCGAAAAGAGGATTTCCATATGCAGCCGGATGCCGGGGCATGAGCCTGCGGGCAAGGCGGAATGGGAGGCCTGACGGATACGTGCGATGTAACAGGTGGTGAAACGAATGCGCAGGCTTCGTCCTATTACGGGACGGAGCTTTTTTCACACCATTTCCGCGGCATTCCCAAGAGGCCTCCTGAAGCGTCCGTGGCGGGA
>CAOOJO010000263.1 GCA_948496895.1 uncultured Acetatifactor sp.
CCCTGGAAGACATGGTCAAATATGACAGCCTCCAGATACCCGGAGATTCCCATGATGAACAGGGCCGGGAAATAGACGAAGAACCAGATCAGGAACACCGTCAGCGCCTGTATGGCCAGAACCGCCACCGTCCAGCCCGGGCAGCGGACCATGATCGTCACGGCCATCCGGAAATGCCCGGAAGCCGTATTCCCGAACTTCGCCATGGCCGCGAACACAAAGGGGAACAGGGTCAGCACCAGCAGGGACAATACAGCGAACACGATTGTCTGCACCTGGTACCCCTCTCCCCAGAACAGGCTGTAATAGAAAAAGTCGAACGCGAATACGACCTGCGCCAGCACCAGGGGAATCCCCAGCTGCAGCCCCTGCTTCAGGTTCCCACGGAACGCCTGGAAGAAACGGCGGGCGATGTAGCCCTCCTGATCCTTCACCGCCTGCAGCAGCACCTCGAAGAGGGCGGCCGTGGCGGCCCCCATGGTGAGGATGGGAAGGCTGCACAGGAACCACAATATCCCCACATACAGCATCATCACCAGTTTATTTATCCCCCGTGCAAAGGGAGAATTCAGGCTAAATAAGTTCTTGTCCTCTCTCCTCAGTCCGTCAGCGCCACAGGCGCAACGTCTCCAGCGCCAGGAAGCTGTGCCGCATAGTCCGTCAGCTGTTCCTGAATCGCCTCCAGATATTGTTCAAAACCTACCCCGTACAAGCGCTGGTTGGCTTCCTCAAGAGCCTCCAGATAGTCCTCCCCGTATCCGCACACCAGCGGCTGGAAATATTGGAGCCACACCCGCTCTACCGCAGCCTGTTCCTTTCCAGACAGCACAAACGAAAATCCGTCCAGTGGATCGTCCTCCACCGTCTTCCCTGTCTCCTTGCTCCAGTCAGGAAGCGCATGATATACTTCTTCATCCCACTTTCTGTTCACGGGAATCCCTTCATAGCCCATTGTGTCGTCCGTAACGGCAGTCCAGCCAAAGCGGTTCTGGGAGCTGATTCCATCAAAACCGATTTTTCCGTCCACAAGGTTATAATTTTCACCCTCTGCTCCGTATGCCACCAGAGAATAGTATCGCGCATCCGTATGGATTTTTTCCAACAGCTTCATGGCCAGTTCCGGCTCCGTTGTCTTCGCTGAGATGGAAATCACAGAAGCGCCTGCAAGGGAGCCTACATGGTAGGTATCGAACTGATCCAGATAAGGAAAAAAGTTGAATTCCCATTCGGGATTCTTCTCATACAGAGCCGGAATCCAATGGTTGTTCAGGGACCAGATGGGATTGTTGGTCTCGCAGGGTTTCTTATCCTCCAGAATCAACGTTTTGCCCAGCTCACCCTCATTGTCGGATCTCGACAGCATATCGGAGTCCAGGATTCCGTCCCGCTTCCATTTCCAGATATAGGCCAGTACCTCCTTGAATTCCGGCGTCTCCGTACGGTTCAGCGCCTTATAGGGATTTGCTGCCTCCACCACCACCAGGGGCGTCTCCAAGCTGCTGTTAAGCTCCAAATATTTCCCCTTTGTGAGCAAGAGCCACAGACTGCTCCACACCCGGTTATCCGTGACCAAAGGAGCATCCCGATACCGCTCGTCCTGCTTTGCCTGGTAGAGATAGGCCTCCATGGTCTCCAGGTCGCAAACCTCCTCCAGGCCCCATTCCCTGCGCAAATCCTCTCTGTAGAAAAAACCCTCCCCTGCGCTGACGATTCCGCCCTGTCCGAATTGGGGAAGTCCATAAAGCCCTCCGTTAATCTCACATTTTTTCAGGGCATTGGCATCGTAAAAGGCATAGTGCTCCGTCAGGGCCGGAACCGCGTCCAGGTAGTCGTTCATATCCAGGAATGCGTTCTTGTAGACTAGTGTCCTGTAGTCAGAGAACACACCGCCGGGAATGAAGTCGTACTCCCCGGAGGCGGTGACGATGTTCAGCTGCCGCCTTTCGTTTCCCCAGGGGATGAATTCGAAGCGCAGGGTACAGTTCAGCTCCGGGATGGTCAGGGCGTCCAGCTGCCTGTAGATCTCGTCCATTCCGCCCTCCGGCATGTTGCCCAGGGTGATGGCGCGGAAATTGACGATGGGCTGGACAGCCTCCCCGCTCTCCCCCTCTTCCGCCCCCCTGCCGCAGCCGCCCAAAAGCAGGACAACCCAGCACAGCAGGGCAACCCAGCATGGCAGGGCTATTTTCCTCATATCACTTCTCATGCTCCACCGCCTCTTCCGCCTCCGTCCTGATGGGGATGTTGATGATCACGCAGGTGCCGATTCCCGGCGAGCTCTCCACCTGCACCGGGATGCTCTCCCCGAAGAACAGCTCCAGCCTGTGCTCGATGTTGGACAGGCCGTAATGGCTGCCCTGGTGGGACTTCTTCTTGTCCTCCTGGGTCATCCCCTCCCCGTCGTCGGTGACGCTCAAGGTGATCCGGCCGTCCTCCATCCACCCGTTCAGAATCACCATCCCCCGGCCGTCTGCCTTTTCATTGATGCCGTGGATGATGGCATTCTCCAGGAAGGGCTGCAGGGTGATCTTCGGGATCAGGCAGTCCAGGATATCCCCGTCCACCTCCACCTCGTAGCAGATGCGCCCCCTGTACCGGCGCTTCTGAATCTCCATATAGGCCTCGCACATCTCCACCTCGTCCCGGATGGACACGATGTCCCTGCCCTTGCTCAGCGTAAGCCGGTAGAACCGTGACATGGCCTGAACCACGCTGCGGATGTTCTCCGACTCCTTCTTCTGGGACATCCAGTTAATCATGTCCAGGGTATTATATAGGAAATGGGGATTAATCTGGGACTGGAGGGCCTTCAGCTCCGCCTCCACCTTCTCCTGGCCCAGGGTGTACTGCTCCCGCAGAAGCGCCTCCACCCGGTCCACCATCACATTGTAATTGCCGATCAACTGCCCGATCTCGTCCCGGGAGGGGCCCTCCTCCATCTTGCAGATGTTCCCCTCCTGGATCCGCAGCATCTGCTCCTTCAGGAGCTTCAGGCGTCCTGTGATGGACTTTGCCATGGTGGCCATCACCATCACCACCAGCAGGCTCACCCCCAGGAACACGATGCCCAGGCCGCCGTTCAGCACATTCGTGCCCTCCTGGACGGCCCGCCTGGGGATGACGGACACCAGGTACACATTGGAGCCGTCGATGCGGCAGCTCCTGGCATAGCAGGGCTCCCCTGCAAGCGTGATGCTGCCGAATTCCCTGTCGTCCACGTTCCGCTGGGACACCGACAGCCTATGCAGCGCCTCCTCCGGCAGGTTGGAGGCCAGGAGGGTGCCGTCCGCCGTCTCCAGGTACAGCTCCTGCTCCTCATAGGCGTTCTGCAGCATATTCTCCAGGTTCTTCCGCTCCATCAGGATGGCCAGGATTCCCACGGTCTGGCTGTAGTCATCCGGGTTCCACAGCTCCCTGGCGATGGCCGCGTAGGAGCCGCCCTTTTCGCTTTCGTCCAAGAGCACCCAGACAGGACGCCCGTTGTTCTCCCGCAGGCTCTGGTACCACTGGGAGCCGTAGGCATCCGTGAGAGGGCGGTAGCGGCTGCTCTGGGCATTGACCACCAGGTAGCTGTCTTCGATGTAGAAGACGATGTTGCTGGAATCCATGGTCATCTCCAGGCCATAGGCATAGGAATTGATGTTCTCGAACAGCATCAGCTGCTCCGCCACGTCCATCTCCTTGTCGTCGAAGCGCAGCACCGGGCTGGCCATGTCGTTCACCGCGAACAGGGTGGAGATGTTGTGGAGCCTGGACAGCTTGTCCCCCACCGTCTGGTACACCTGGCTGTAGCCCTGGTTCAGCGCATAGATCAGCCGCTCCTCGGTCTGGATTCTCACCGTGGCGAAGGACACCGCCATCACGATGCCCACCGGCAGGATGCCCCCCAGCACGATCAGCAGGAGGATCTTCCCCCGCAGGGACGCGTTCCGGAACCACTCCCTGACTTTTCCCATATCCATCCCCCCAGACATCCTCTACTCTTCACTGCGTGCACTCCGGTACTCCAGCGGCGTCATGCCCGTGCCCTCCCGGAACACCTTGGAAAAATAGTTGGCATTGGCGTAGCCGCACTTCTCGGCGATCTCCGTTATCTTCATATAATCCTGCTCCAGCAGCTTTTTGGCCTTCTCCAGCCGGTAGCCGCTCAGGTACTGCTTCAGGGTCACCTTCATCTCCTGCTTGAACAGCACGTTCAGATAGGCCGGGGAGAAATGGAAGGCCTCCGCGATCTGGGCGGTGCTCAGGCTCTCCTCCCCGTAATGGGCGGCGATATAGTCCAGCACGCCCCGGATCACCCTGCCGAACCCGGACAGCTCCTCCTCCCTGTCCTGCACGCATCCCAGCACGGTGTCCGTGAACTCCTGGATTTCCCTCAGGCTGTCCATATTCAGCACCGCGGTCTGCAGCTGCTCCTCCCCGCCTACCCAGGGCACGCAGTCGTAGCTGGAGGGATATTGGCGGAACACCGCCGTCAGCAGGGAGACCATCAGGGTGTACACCTGCTCCTTCTGATAATATTTTCTGGCGAACAGGTCTCCGAAGAGGCTGCGGAACCACTCCGACAGCTTCCTGGAGCCCTCGGGCAGGACCCGCAGAAAGGCCCCGTAGATGCCCGGCTCCATGAACCGCTTCTGCAGGATGGTCTCGTCTATCTCGAACAGCCTCCTGTCCGGCTGGTAGAACGCACAGTTCATGGCGGCCCGGGCCGTCTTGCAGCTGTTGAAGATGTTCTTGTAGTCTTCCACCTCCATGCCCACTGTCACCTTACAGTCCGGCCATCTGTCCAGCACCCTCTGGTAGAAGGGGCCCAGGCGGTAGCGG
>CAOOJO010000264.1 GCA_948496895.1 uncultured Acetatifactor sp.
CCTCCGGAAAATAAATCTCATACCAGACCAGAAAAGCATAGACGGCCCAAAGCTTTCGGTTGGTGTTGCCCCTGCCGAAGCCCCTCCCGGCCATCAGTTCGTCCAGGGCCTCCCGGTGGAAGAACTTCTTCGCCCCCGGCGAGTCGAAGGCCTTCAGAAGCGCCGCCGTCCCCATCTCGGAGGTGAGGAAGTGCCCCAGGGGGACCGGGAAGCCCAGCTTCTTGCGGCAAGAGCTCTTCTCCGGCAGATGCCGCCTTGCCACCTTCCGGAACAGATATTTCGACACCTGTCCCTTCTGCTTATATTTGGTGGGCAGCCGTCTGGCCACCTGGAAGACCTCTCTGTCCAGATAGGGCACCCGCAGCTCCAGGGAATGGGCCATGCTCATCCGGTCGGCCTTCTGCAGGATGTCCCCGGGGAGCCAGTGGAGCAGGTCTATGTACTGCATGCGGCTGGCCTCGTCCAGATTCCCGGCATCCTGATAATCCTCCGCCAGAAAGTCCTGGGGCGTGAGGGCTTTTGTCCTGCATTTAAGCAGTCTCTTGCGCTCCTGCGCGGTGAACAGATTGGCATTGCCGATGAACCGTTCCTCCAAAGACAATGCGCCGCGCATCAGGAAGCTCCGCCCCCTGACATTGGGAAGTCCGGAGGCCATCCGGGCGATGCCCCTGCGCAGCGCCCTGGGCAGCTTTTGGTAAAGGCGCAGGGAGTGGGGCTCACAGTAGATGCAATATCCGCCGAAGAGCTCGTCCGCGCCCTCGCCGGACACCACCACCCGCACATGCCGGGCGGCCTCCCGGGACAGGAAGTACAGCGCCACCGCCGAGGAGTCCCCGGAGGGCTCGTCCATATGGTACATCACCTCCGGCACCGCCTCCCAGAACTCCTTTTCCGATATCCGCTTGTTGTGCTGCTCTAAATGCAGCTCCTCCGCCAGCTCCCTGGCCAGGGGAATCTCGTTGTAGTACCCGTCCTCCTTGCCGTAGCCCACGGTGAAGGTCTTGTCTCCGGTAAACTCCGCCGCGATCAGGCTGGAGTCCACGCCGCCGGACAGGAAGGTCCCCACCTCCACGTCCGCTATCATATGGGCCTTCACGGAATTTCCGATGGCGGAATCCAGCCGGTCTATCCATTCCTCCTCCAGAGCCGTCCTCCCCGGTGATTCCGGCGCCAGCATGGGCAGGAAATAGCGTTTTGGCGACAGGGAAGTATCGCCTTTGCGATAAGTTAGGAAATGCCCGGGCAGGAGCTGGCGGATGCCCTGGAAAAAGGTCTTCTCCAGAGCGGAATACTGGAAGGACAGGTACTGCTCCAGCGCTTCCGGATTCAGGCGCTTCTCATAGGCCGGATGGGGCAGGATGCCTTTGATCTCCGAGGCGAATAGGAAGCTTCCGCCCGCCATGGTATAGTAAAAGGGCTTTATCCCGAAAGGATCCCTGGCCGCGAAGAGGGTCTGCTCCCGCTCGTCCCAGATGGCGAAGGCGAACATCCCCCGCAGGCGCTCAGGCAGCCTCTCCCCCCACTCCTCGTAGCCGTGGAGCAGCACCTCCGAGTCCCCCTGGCTGGAAAAGCGGTGCCCGGCGGAGAGGAGCTCCAGCCGCAGCTCCTGGTAATTATAGAGTTCCCCGTTGAACACCAGCACTTTGTCCCCGGTTTCGTTCACCATGGGCTGGACGCTGCCGCCGGGGTCGATGATGGCCAGCCGCCTGAAGCCCAGGGCCGCGCTCTCCGACAGGAAGCTCCGCCCCTGATCAGGTCCCCTGTGGACCAGCGCCGCCATCATGTTCTCCAGAATCTCCTTTTTGGGGGGGTTGTTCTTCTCTATAAAACCGCATATTCCGCACATACTCCATACTCCTTTGTCTTTCGGTAGTCCTCGTGGTATGGATTTAGTTTAGCGGACGGCTGTTTCGTATTGACAGCATTTCTGTATCAAATTTGTTTCAACTTGTAAACACTTCCGCACGTGTGGCGGGGACTATCATGCCTCTCCTACAGCTCCAGGATGATACACCTCCTGTGGGCCATGTCCGTCCCCTCATAGGTCTCCAGCAGAATCCGGTGGGTCTCGTCATCGTATTCCATGCCCATGAGGCCCTGCAGGTTTTTGTACAGGAGACGACCCTCCGAGGCCCCCTGGGGATAGAGGTAGAGATCCGCGGACAGGATTCCCCAGTACCATTGCAGGTTGGCGGGAATGCCGTTTTCCTGGATGTATTGTTCCCTGGAGTGTTCCTGTTCGCTGTTCAGCCCGTAGCCGTTTTCCGTCTCCTGTACCAGCACCGCCAGGATATCCCCGGAGGGCAGGGGCTGGAAATCCCATATCAGGTTGGGGAAGGTAAGGAGGCGCTCCTCCCCGCCGGAGTCCGTGAGACCTGCCCGAAACAACGTGGTCGGATTGGAGAGATAGTAGACTACATCCCCATCGTCTGAATAGCGGTAAAGAGGATATGGCGTCCTCTCATAGCCGGACAGATACCATTTGGTACAGGCTGTTCTATCGATGGGAGCTGCATCTTCGGTGAAAGGGGAGACATCCGGCCTGATTTCCAGATTCGGCAGGGCAGGGCTTTCCACCAGGCTAAGCAGGTTGTCGCCTTCCCGCAACAGGCTCATGAGCCTGGGCCCCTCGCTGCCGGACAGGAGCCTGGCATCCCAGACCCAGCAGTCAACCTCCTCGCCCACCTGCGTCAGATCCGCTTTGCAGACCATATGATCCGGCACCAGGAGCCTGGAGGCGGTGTCCGCCACCCACCAGTACCAGCAGTCGTCCTCCCCGGCTTCCCGGGACGAGGCCTGGCTGCAGTCGTATATGGGGATGAGTGGGGAGAGGCCGCTGCAGACCCCTTCCGCGTCAAATGTCACCCATCTGCCGTCCGGGGAAAAGGAGCCGGTCAGCCCGTCCGCGCCATCGTACAAAAGCAGCGGTTTCTCCACCCCGAGGGTATAGAGCCAGACCATAAGCTTGTCCCAGAAAGCGGATCGGACATAGACCAGAAGCTGCTTTCCGTCCGGAGAGGGCAGGAGCTTGTCGATATACAGATCCCCTTCCATCTCGCCTTCCGTGGAAGTATGCCACCGTTCCCAGCCCTCCGGGATTTCCCGGAAGCCTCCTGCCACATCGTAGAAGCCGTATCTGTAGTCAACCTGCCTGTACTCCAATGCCCTTTCGGCCCCCTGGCCGTTTAAGGAGAGGATACGGATCTCATTCTCGCCGCAGCCTTGCAGGAACGCGCTCTTGCCCAGCCCGGACAGGGTATCGTAGGAATAGGTATATATCTTCTTCACCGTATAATCCGCGGCGGCAGTCTCTCCCTCCGCCTCGCTCTGGGCAGGGGAGGCCTCTGGCAGCAGCAGGGTCTTTTCCTCCGGGGCGCACCCGGCAAGCAGCAGGGAAACGGCCAGGAGCAGGGGGGGCATGAATTTTGGGATAATGCTATGTGCCCTGGCGCGAGGCCCGCTTAAGGCCTGGGGGCTTCTTCGGTTTTGGTTTTTTTGCCTGGGATGCTTGGGATGGGTCATGGTCTTCTGCCTTTTCTTCGCTTCGAGTTCTGTCCTCTTGAATCTCGTCCTTCTGATTCCGAATCCCGTCTGGAATCTCCTTCAGACGGATATAAAACGTGGTCTGGGCGTCCTCTTTGCTTTTCACGCCGATGAGGCCGTCGTGCTCTTCTATGATTTTCCTGCAGATGGAGAGCCCCAGGCCGGAGCTTCCCTGCTCTCTGGATCTGGTCTTGTCCACCCGGTAGAAGGGCTCGAAGATTCGCTCCTGCTCCTGGGGCGCAAGGCCCTTCCCGTGATTGCGGACGAAGAGCCATACATAGCCTTTCCGTCTGGAGCCGCTCAGGAGGATGGGGGTGCGGCTGTCCCCGTACTTGATGGCGTTGTCCACCAGGTTGACCAGGACCTGACGCAGCCTTTCCTCCACGCCCATGGCCCAGAGGGGTTCGGGGAAATCCGTCTCGATCCGCATCTCGTACCGTCCTGCCTTGATTGCCAGCGCCCCGGCCACGCTCTTTGCGACGCGGGTCAGCTCCACGGGCCGCGGCTCCATGTAGATGCCCTTGTCGGACATTTCCAGAAGCTGCAGCACCATCCGGTGCATCCTGGTGCTCTCCTGGAGGATTTGCCCAAGGCCCTGGCTGGTAAGCTGTGGGTCGGCCCCCTGATCCGCCTCCATGAGCTGGGCGTAGCCCTGGATGGTGGTCAGGGGGGTCTTCAGCTCATGGGTCATATTGTTGTAGAATTCCTGTCTGCTCCCCAAGAGGGAGATGATCTGCTCCTTGTCAGCCTGCATCTTTTCAAGCTGGGAGCCGATGGTCTCCAGCATCACGCTGAAGTTCCGGGACAGCTCCCCCACCTCGTCCCTGCGCCCGGAGTCTGCAAGCTGGGCCAGCATCTGCATGTCTACCTGCTCCCTGGAGAGGTCCCGCACCACCTGGCGGGTGATCTCCGTCAGCTTCCCCACGGGCACCAGCAGCCTGCTGATGAAAAAGGCCAGCAGCAGGAATATCAGGGCGTACACGGCGGCGGTGATCTGGTAGACCAGTCTTTCGTTCTGTCTGATCTGGAGGTAGAGCCTGGAGGTGTCCTGTCGGTAGCGGATGATGCCGATGGTGCGCTCCTCGATGGTCACGGGCATGGAGAGGTAGACCAGCATGGTGTCCGCGTCGGGATAGGTCAGGGTGAAGGCGGCATTGCCCGCCAGCGCCTGGGCCAGGTCCGTGCCCGCCTGGGCTTCCTGCACCTGGCTGTTCCCGCTCAGGTACTGTCCCTTCGTGTCCAGCACGCACAGGCTGT
>CAOOJO010000265.1 GCA_948496895.1 uncultured Acetatifactor sp.
TGAGGACATCCTGACCCTCATCGAGATGGGATACGAGGAGAACGACGCCTCCCTGATTCCCGACATCCGGGCCGAGCTGGATGACTTCATCGCCCAGTTCGAGGAGTTGCGCATCGGCACCCTGCTCTCCGGCGAGTACGATGCCAACAATGCCATCCTGAAGCTCAACGCGGGCGCGGGGGGCACCGAGAGCTGCGACTGGTGCAGCATGCTCTACCGCATGTACACCAGATGGGCGGAGCGCAAGGGCTTCGCGGTGGAGGTGCTGGACTTCCTGGACGGGGACGAGGCGGGCATCAAGTCGGTGACTTTCCAGGTCAACGGCACCAATGCCTACGGGTATCTGAAATCCGAGAAGGGCGTCCACAGGCTGGTGCGCATTTCCCCCTTCAATGCCCAGGGCAAGCGCCAGACCTCTTTCGTGTCCCTGGACGTGATGCCGGACATCGAGGAAGACCTGGACGTGGAGATTGATGAGAAAGACCTGCGCATCGACACCTACCGAAGCAGCGGCGCAGGCGGACAGCATATCAACAAGACCTCCTCCGCCATCCGCATCACCCACATCCCCACCGGGACAGTGGTGCAGTGCCAGAACGAGCGCAGCCAGTTCCAGAACAAGGACAAGGCCATGCAGATGCTGAAGGCCAAGCTGTTCCTGTTAAAGCAGGAGGCCAACGTGGAGAAGCTCTCCGACATCCGCGGCGAGGTGAAGGACATCGGCTGGGGGAACCAGATCCGTTCCTACGTGCTGCAGCCCTACAAGCTGGTAAAGGACCTGCGGACGGACGTGGAGACCGGCAACACAGACGCAGTGCTGGACGGCGCGCTGGATCCCTTCATCAACGGGTATCTGAAGTGGATCAGCGTCTCCCAGAAGCAGCAGTAAAAGATGTAGCAATGAATATGGCAATGAAAATGCCGGATGCTCTGCGAACCATAACAGCAGGACATCCGGCATCTTAATTGTAGATTTGTCTTCCTTATACCTCCCTGGGATTCATCAGATCAAGGAAGAAATGGGTATAAGTCATCTGCATATAAGGCTCCAGCCACAGGAATCCGATGCCGAAGCTCAGGATGCACAGCAGCATCAAAGGCAGGAAGCTCAGCTCCAGGAGGAACAGGCGCTTCCGGTTCCCCTTCATGAGCCGCCAGCACAGCTTCAGGGTCTCCCTGCCGGACTTTTCGGGGAAATCCAGCATCAGGAAGAAGGACATGGCTATCCCTAAGGAAATGGGGATATAGATGCACAGCCCCACCGCAGTGGCCAGAAGCGCTGGCAGCACCCATTTGCCATCCCTGGTATTCAGGAAATTCTGGGACAGATACTGCCCGGGCCCCAGGCACACCGTGTTGCACAGGGTGACGGCTGCGGAGATGGCCAGGGCCTTTTTGGAATCGTTTTTGAAGCCGTAGAACAGATCCTTTGTGAAAGGCTGCTGCCCGCAGGCGATATTCAGGAAATAAAGGGCTATCCCGGCATTCATGACGCCTAAGAGGATATTGGCGGCCAGGAGCACCACATCGAAGACGATGGTCACCGCCCGGGCCGCGCTGGCGGAGCCGCTCATGGCGTAGACGGAATTCATGGTGCGGTTGGCCACGGAATTGATGACCAGCCGCGCGAACCAGGATATCACGAAGCTCAGGAACAGAATCAGTATGGCGCCCTTGTACTTGCCCTCCAGCCTGTCCTTTGCCGTGTTCTTCAGTTCATAGTTTTTCTTGTACTGTTTCATGTCTCGAGCCTCACTCTACACTGCGTAGTCCAGGTTCATGCCTTCATATTTCGCCCTGTCCGCGGTCTTCAAATCCTGCTGATAAGGATTGTCTTCATTATAATACTTAATCTGGGTATGGGTGGTGCCGCCGGATACATAGGTGCGGCCGCACTCCGGACAGACGGCTGTGTGGATGGACACTGAGGCGGAGACTACCTTGCCGTCGTTCATGGCCGCCTTCTTGTAGGCGTTGGACACATGCTCCTGCTCGTGGGCGCGCACCGCGGAAGCCGCGCTCTCCGGGGAGATATGCTGCGCGGTCTTGAAGGAGACCATCTCGTCGGAGCCGTCCTTGTACTTTCGCTTCTTGCAGGTCTGGCATTCTTCGGTGGGGTCTTCGAAGCCGTACCGCCCCTTCTTCCCTTTCGTCTTGTCCTCCGGGAGATTCCGACCATCGATTACAACCTTGTCTTTCCTGCCGTTTGCCGCGTCCGCCGCGCTGTCTCTGCCATCCTCAGCCGCGCCTCTTAGGTCCTTTCTGCCGTCGGTGCCTCCCAGGCCCTGCTCTGGCCGATAGCTTGCCCGGACATTGTCGTAAAAAGAGTACCCCATATCGTTGACTGGTGATATCATCATATTAAAAACCTCCCAAAATCATTCGTCAAAGGAATAGCCGTAGGCCTCCTCCATGAACTCGTCAAAATCCATGCCGTACAGCTGCTGGGTCACCGCGTTGACCTGCCCCCGGAAAGCCTCGTTGCGCATCATGGTAGGCAGCATCACGAAGGAATAGACTATCATGGACACCGCCGTGGTCAGCCCCACGCAGGACAGGATGATGCCGGTGACGCAGGTGTTGTTTATCTTCTTCTTCGCGCGGTAGGCCAGCACGGCGAAGAGGATGCCCAGGGCCCCCAGCGGCAGGGACAGGACAATCGTGCAGCTGGTGGTCATTGACAGCAGGCCGCACACCGCGGAAGCGATGGAGAAGCTCTGCCCATAGGGCCTGTGGGTGGGCTGGTTATAATAGCTGCTGTTGGAGGCGTTGCTGTTCCAGCGGTCCCGCTGCCCATCGTTTCCGTTCCAGTTGCCTCCGTTCCAATTGTTGTCCATGAATCAGATTCCTTTCCGCCCCGCATTGCGGCGCTGTTTCCATTATACCAACTATCCTTTCCTTTTTCCACCATTTTTGATGAAATCTTGCAGTTTCCTTTCTTTTCCAGTATAATGAACACAGAAAGCAATCATGCGAAAAGAAAGGCTGGTTTATCATCATGGACATTTTTCAGACAATCAAAGATGAGCTGAAGGTGGAGAAGTGGCAGGTGGAAGCCGCGGTGAAGCTCATAGACGAGGGCTGCACCATCCCCTTCATTTCCCGATACAGGAAGGAGGCCACAGGCTCCCTGAATGACGAGCAGCTCCGCGACCTCCACGAGAGGCTGCTCTACCTGCGCAGCCTGGAGGAGAAGAAGGAGCAGGTCTTGGGCAGCATAGAGGAGCAGGGGAAGCTCACGCAGGAGCTTCGGGAGAAGATTCTGGCGGCCCAGACTTTGGTGGTGGTGGAAGACCTCTACCGCCCCTACCGCCCCAAGAGGAAGACCAGAGCCAGCGTGGCCAAGGCCAGGGGCCTGGATGGCCTGGCGGAGTACATCCTGGCCCAGGACGCGGCGGAGCCAGTGGAGAAGGAGGCGGCAAAATACGTCACCGGGGAGGACGCGGAGGAAGAAAGAAGAGTGAAGACAGTGGCGGAGGCCATCCAGGGCGCGAAGGACATCATCGCCGAGGCCATCTCCGACAACGCGGACTACCGCAGCTATATCCGGGAGGCCACCGTGGAGGAGGGCGTCATCACCAGCACGGCCAAGGACGAGAAGGCCGCCAGCGTATATGAGATGTACTACAATTTCGAGGAGCCCGTGCGGAAGGTGGCCGGGCACAGGATACTGGCTTTGAACCGCGGGGAGACGGAGAAGATATTGACCGTAAAAGTCAACGCGCCCCAGGAGCGCATTCTCCGTTATCTGGCCAAGATGACCATCACCCGGGAGAATCCTTATACCGCGCCCCTGCTCACCGAGACCATCGAGGACAGCTACGGGCGGCTGATTGCCCCTGCCATCGAGCGGGAGATCCGAAACGACCTGACGGAGAAGGCGGAGGACGGCGCCATCACCGTGTTCGGCAAGAACCTGGAGCAGCTTCTCTTACAGCCCCCCATCGCGGGAAAGGTGGTGCTGGGCTGGGATCCCGCCTTCCGCACCGGCTGCAAGCTGGCCGTGGTGGATCCCACGGGCAAGGTGCTGGACACCAAGGTGATATACCCCACAGCCCCGCAGAACAAGGTGGAGGAGTCCAAACGGGAGCTGAAGAAGCTCATCGCGAAGTACCATGTGGACCTGATATCCGTGGGCAACGGCACGGCCTCCAGGGAATCCGAGCAGATCATCGTGGATCTCCTGAAGGAGCTGGACCGCCCGGTGCAGTATGTGATCGTGAACGAGGCGGGGGCCAGCGTGTATTCCGCCAGCAAGCTGGCCACGGAGGAATTCCCCAACTTCGACGTGGGCCAGAGGAGCGCGGCCTCCATCGCCCGCAGGCTCCAGGATCCCCTGGCGGAGCTGGTGAAGATAGACCCCAAGTCCATCGGCGTGGGGCAGTACCAGCACGACATGAACCAGAAGAAGCTGAGCGATGCCTTGAGCGGCGTGGTGGAGGACAGCGTGAACAAGGTGGGCGTGGACCTGAACACGGCGTCCGCCCCCCTGATGGAATATGTGTCCGGCATCAACAAGACTATTGCACGGAATATCGTTGATTACAGAGAGGCCAACGGGCGGTTCACCAATAGAAAGCAGCTCTTGAAGGTGGCAAAGCTGGGGCCCAAGGCCTTTGAGCAGTGCGCGGGCTTCATGCGCATCCTGGACGGGGACAATCCCCTGGACGCCACCAGCGTCCACCCCGAGTCCTACGAGGCCACGAAGAAGCTCCTGGACAAGCTGGGGCTCACCATGGAGGATGTGCGCCAGATGCAGAAGAAGGCGGCGGAGCATAAGAACGCCGCCCCCGCAGCCG
>CAOOJO010000266.1 GCA_948496895.1 uncultured Acetatifactor sp.
GGGGCGAATTTCTATGTCAGCTTGTTCGGAGATGCCGCGCATATGGAAAAAGTCCATAAGGAGTTCTATTCTTATGTAAAACCGAGAGCAGGGGAACAGGGCGTCTCCTTTCTCTACGATGTGCGCATTGAGAATCTTCCTGTGGAACAAAGAAAGACAGTCATTGAGGAAATGAAGGCGATGCATATGCCAATCTGGCTTAACCTGTGTTCCTCTGACGAGACGTTCTTTCTGTTCTCAGGCGCGAAAAGGGCACATGGCCAGACAGAAATCCAGGATAATGAGGAGGTCTACATGGCCATCCTCCCTGAAGAAAAAAGAGGCTGCCCTGAAAATGCCCACGGAATCATCAAAGTGCGCTCCGCCGAAGAATTCGCGCAGTGGGCAGGGGTGGCCAATGACATCCTGGCCGGCGGCAGGCCGGATATGCATCCTGTCAATCATTTTGCCCTATGCGGGAAAGGGCTAATGAAATGCTATATCCTATACCATGACGGCATTCCGGTTTCCATAGCGGCCATTGTGGACAATAAGGGAGTGGCGTCCCTGGAGTTCGTCGCCACAATTCCGGAAATGCGCAGAAAAGGATTTGCAGGAGCCGTATGCGAGAGAGCGGTAGGGGATGCTTTCTCGGATGGCGCATCCATCATTACGGTTCGCGCCGTTGATGCGGTAGTGGCAAAGGTGTACCAATCTATTGGGTTCAGGGCTTACAATGCCGCGATTTGATTTCGGCTGAGCCTTGCTCTGGAATGTGTTGTCCATATCATGGGTCATACGCTCTTTCGCTTCACTAGGGCGGTAGAAATCTCCAGCTTCAGAGGGGCTTCCTGTCCCTCCTCGATGATCTGGGCCAGACGGCGGACAGCTGCCTGTCCCATGTACTGCTTGGGCACATGGATTGTGGTCAGGGCGGGTTCCATGCAGGCGGCGTCAGGCATGTCGTCAAACCCCACCACGGCAATGTCCCGGGGGATGGAAAAGCCCCGCTCTTTCATGGCTTTCATGGCCCCGCAGGCAATCAGGTCATTGTCTGCGAAATAGCAGGAGGCAGGCTCCTCCCCGGCGTCCAAAATCTCCAGCATGTCCGCGTAGGCGCCCTCCAGGGAGGGGGACAGGAGATGAACCTTGGACTTGGCGGTGGACATGCCGTGGGAGCGCACCGCCTTGTAGAATCCGTCCGCCCGCTCCTGGAAATTGTTGATGGCGTAGGAGGAGCGCAGATACCCGGGCTGGCTCTTGCGGTGGAAAATCAGGTAGTCCGTGGCCAGGTAGGCCCCCTGTATGTTGTTTATCAGCACATAGTCTGCCGCCAGGGTCTCAAAATAAGTATCCAGCACCACCAAAGGCACATCCAGCTTCAGAAAGGGGGCAAGGTCGTTCTCCCGCATTTCCGTTCCCAGCAGCAGGATGCCCCTGCAGTCGAAATGAATCATCTGCTTCAGTCGAAGCGCCATATCTTCCTCTTCATCCAGATAGAACATGTTCAGATAATAATGCTGCTTCTTGCAGCCGGTGTCGATGCCCTGGAACAATTGGGAGAAAAAGGGGGTGTCCGCCACCACGGCTCCGTGCTTCCGGTAAATGATGAAATAGAGGGTGCCCCTGATGTCCGCGGCGGGGGAGCCCTCTTCTTTCAGGCGGCTGAAATCGTAGCCCTGCCGGGCCGCCTCTTCCAGGACGTGCTTCCTTGTGGCCGTGCTGACCCCGGGCTTGCCCCGCAGGGCCATGGACACGGCTGCTTCTGACAGATGCAGTTGTCTGGATAATTCTTTTGCGGTAATCGACATAGCATCCTCCTGTCTTCTCATGAGGGACATGCCTTTTCAGGACATGCCGGAGAATTCTCTGCATTGGCCCATTGCCTGAAAAGGGATTTCTGTCTGCATTGTAAATGATTTAGCCAATTAAGTCAAGAATGACTAAATAGTTACTTAATTTTTTATTGAAATTAAGTTATAAAAACGGAATAATGAAGAGACAGGACAAAGCAATCAGGCCGACAGGCAAAAGGAAATCCCGGCAGGGTAGTCTCTCAGGCCTTTCGGCTTCTGGTCTACCATGGAGCAGGACTGCGGGGAGAGGATCCTAGAGCTGCGGGCAGACGGGGCCTTGCCGGGAACCCTATCTGATGCAGTTCCAGAGCGACATAGCGGAGGTGACGGTGGGGGCCGCGGATTGGAAGGAACGGTATGGCCGATGGAAAGAGGCTGTGGGGCTTGTGCTGTAGCCAGATCTGCTGTATCATGACATTAGGGAAAAGGCTGAAAAAGAGCGACAACGCGATGGATGAAACAGAATGGAAAAATAGGGTGGAATTTAGATGGAATCAAGATGGAATAGGATGAAATAAGGGGATTGAGGGGATAAAGAGGAAAGGAAGGAAGCGCGGAATGAGACAATATGAAATGTTCGAGCTTACGTTTGACGGCCCGGAGCCGGAGGGCTCTAGGGCATTGGTGGACTGCGGAGCGGAATTTACCCTTGCCGGGGAGACGAAAAGGGTAAGCGGATTTTATGCGGGAGACGGACAGTACAAGGTCCGTTTCTACCCCTCCGGCACAGGAACCTGCCGTTGGAAGGCATGGGGCGTAATCAGCGGAGAGGGCGAGGAGCCCTGCGGGCCCGCGGAATGCGGGGAGGCGGCAGACGCAACGTCCGGCGGGCCGGACGGGAACCCTCACGGCATAGTGCACCCGGCAGGGAGGCACTTCAAATTTGAGGACGGCACCTGGTATCGGCCTTTTGGCACCACCGTTTATGCCATGGTGCATCAGGAAAAGGCTCTCGTAGACACCACCATGGAGACGCTGCGCAAGTCGCCGTTCAATAAGGTGCGGTTCTGCGTATTTCCCAAGCATTACGACTTCAACCACAACGACCCGGAATATTATCCTTTCGAGAAGACAGAGGGAAAATTGGATGTGCACAGGCCGGTGGCCGCTTACTGGGAGGCCCTGGAGGGCAGGATTCGGGAGCTGGACGCCTGCGGGATTCAGGGGGATTTGATTCTGTTCCATCCTTACGACAGATGGGGCTTCTCGAAATTCTCCAAGGAGGACAGCCTGGTCTATCTGGACTATCTGCTGCGCAGGCTCTCGGCCATGCCCAACCTCTGGTGGTCCCTGGCCAATGAATACGACCTGATGCCCAACTATACCTGGGAGGACTGGGCGGATTTCGCCAGGTTCGTGGCGGAGCATGACCCCTACGGCCACTGCCTGAGCAACCACAACTGCATGGCCTACTGGGATTTCAACCAGAAAGAGATTACCCACTGCTGCATCCAGGACGTGAATGTGAACGAGGTGCCGGAGCTGTGGGAACGGTATGGCAAACCTGTAGTATTTGACGAATGCCGCTATGAGGGCAATATCATCCATCCCTGGGGCAATCTTTCCGGAAAAGAGCTGTCGCGGCGGTTCTGGACAGCGGTGTGCTGCGGCGGCTACTGCACCCATGGGGAGACTTTCTACAGCCAGGACGAGGTGCTCTGGTGGGCAAAAGGCGGCGTGCTGAAAGGGGAGAGCCCGGCCAGGATCGCATTCTTAAGGGGAATCGTGGAGGAGCTGCCCGGGCCTCTGGATTTCCAGGGGGAGGGGATCGGCTTCCTGACGGCGACGCAGCTGACGGACATGAAAGAGAACGGAGCGCCGGAGGAGATCAGGAATAACTTTTTTGCCATGGCCATGCTGAACCTGCCCAAAGAAAGGATACGGCCTTTCGTGGCAAAGGAGCGGACAGCCTTGGGACACTGCGGACAGCAGGCCTATCTGAAGTTCCTGGAGAGACAGTGCGCGGCCCTGACGGAACTGCGGCTCCCGGAGGAGGGGAGCTACCGCGTGGAAGTCATCGACACCTGGGAGATGACCCGGAAGGTGGTCATGGAGAATGTAAACGGCACCATAGAGGTGGAGCTGCCCGGCAAGGAGGACATGGCGGTGCTGGTCGTGCGGACAGATTGACGCAAAAATCTATCCATGCTATACTGTTCTACATAAGACGGTAGAGGAGGTGAAGGGAATGCTTTGCCATTTCGAGCCTGACCTAAGCAATGGACTCTGTACAAAGTCTGATGACTGGACGAGGCTTGTACAGAGGTAAGAGGATATCGTCCACATTGGATTTTGTACTTTTTATTCTGACAGACAGAGCCAGGGTGCATTGAAGGAATCTTGGCTTTAGAGCCATCGCGCGGCGATTACAGAGACAAAGTCGCGAAGACGCATGAGAGGAACTTACATGAGCGCCCTATCGAATGGAAGCTCCTCTCCTGAGTGTGCGTCGAAGGGACTTTGTCCTTTAGAGCTATCGCGCAGTGATTATAAAAAGGAGAAAATTCAATGAGAGAGAAATCATTTCAGAAATATATCGTTTTGTGGCTGAGCCAGAGCGTGTCCGGGCTGGGCAGCTCCATGACCGGGTTCGCGCTTGTCCTGTGGGCATATGGGCAGAGCCGCTCGGCAATGTCCGTGTCGCTGATGTCGTTCTGCAATTACGTGCCTTACGTGGCCTTGAGCCTGTTCGTGGGCAATTTCATAGACAGGCACAGGAAGAAGGCCATCATGCTGGTGTCGGACAGCATCGCCGCAGCAGGTTCCCTGGCAGTGCTTGCGCTTCTGCTGGCCGGGCGACTGGCGGTGTGGAACATCTACATCATAAACGCCGTGATCGGCATGACCAACGCGTTCCAGCAGCCAGCATCCGCAGTGGCCACCGGGCGGCTGGTGCCGGAGGAGAAGATTTCCAACGTCAGCGGGATGAACTCCTTTTCCACCAACCTGATCGTGGTG
>CAOOJO010000267.1 GCA_948496895.1 uncultured Acetatifactor sp.
TCCGCGCCCGGGTGATGTCCAGGAAGTCCTGGCTTTTGGGCGAGGACTTGATGCAGTATGACAGGATTCTGGCCAGCTCCCTGGCTGTAGTGCAGTGCTCCTTCTGCACCGTGCTGCCGTCGGGAAGCCGAACGCTCTCCGTGGCGTCCAAGCCGTTAGGCGTGATGAACCAGGTGTTCTCGCAGCCCAGCTCTGCCGCCTTCGCGTTCATCAGGGACGCGAAGGCAGCCACGGCGGCTTTGCTCTCCTCTGCCGTGTATTCGGCCGCGTCTTTGTCCCGAAGGCCTTCCGGCAGACGCTGCCTGCCGATATGCTCGGCCAGCGCCACCGCCGTGTCGTTATGGGATTCCAGCATCAGGGAATGCAGCAGGTCACGGATCGTATACTGCTCTCCTTTTTGTATGTACAGCTTGACCTTGGGCATGCTGGCGGCATAGGCGGACACGGTGACTGTCTCGTCCAGGGACGCGTTTTCCAGGATCACGATGCAGGTCATGATCTTCGTGGTGCTGGCCATGGCCATGACGGCATCCGGGTTCTTTCCATACAGCATGCGCCCGGAGTCGGCATCCATCAGCACCGCGGCAGTAGCGAACAGGGAGGACTCCTCCGGAGGTTCGGAAATCGGCCCGGTGGCGGCATTTGCCGCGGCTGCTCCCAGGGGCTGCTGGAAAAGCAGCAGGCAGCAGGCACAGAAAAAGCCCCCTATTATTTTCTTCATCCGCAGATTCATCGTCTTACTTCCGATGGGATTTTAAATAATATATGAGGCTTTGTCTCTGATTTATGTTTGGCGGCAAGTCCTAATCTCAGACATCCAGCTGCATCTGCACCTCGGCCTCGGCCTGCTGCTTGAATTCCTCTATCTGGACGGGATTCAGTTCCGGCAGCTCGTCCAGCTTTCCCACGCCGAAGCACCGCAGGAACTGCTCCGTGGTGCCGAACAGCAGGGGGCGCCCCGGCGCGTCCAGCCTCCCTAACTCCGTGATCAGGTCGTATTCCAGCAGCCTGTTGATGGCATGGTCGCAGTTGACGCCCCGCACCCGCTCTATCTCCGCCCTGGTCACCGGCTGCTTGTAGGCGATGATGGACAGGGTCTCCAGGACCGTATCGGTGAGGCTCATCTTCTTCGGCACCTTGGCGATCTTCACCAGATACTCGTACATGTCCTCCTTGGTGCACAGCTGGACGGCATCCTCCAGCCGCACCAGGGTGATGCCCCTGTCCTCCCTGGCATAGCGCTCCTCCATGCCCTTGAGAATCTCTTTCACTACTTTTACGTCTTCTTCTATCACGTCGGCCAGGCGGCTGATTTCCACGGATTCCCCCATGGTGAACAGCACCGCCTCTATGACCGCTTCCGCTCTCGTCCTTTTCATTCCCTGTCCCCCTGCGCGCTTTTCAGGCTGCCGCCATCCATGTTATCATGATATCGTCAAAAAGATGCTCCTGGCTGATTAAAATCTGTCCTGTCTTCATCAGCTCCAGGATAATCAGGAAGGTGACGATGATCTCCATCTTGCTGGACTGTCGCTCCAGGAGCCTTCGGAAGCTGAACTGCCCATGTTCCCTGGCGTAGGCCTCCACATAGAGGAGCTTTGCGTCCATGTCGATCTCTTCCTTCTCGATATTGCCGTAGCGGCTCCGGATGGGATCGATCTTATCCTCCTGGCGGCGGATGATCGTCTTGAAGATTTCATGCAGACGGTTCAGCGTCATGTCTCCCATGAGCTGATCATAGTCCAGCGGGGGCTTGTACAATGCCACCTCCGGCGGGAGGTTCTGCTCCCGGTAGAGATTCTTCGCCGCGTCCACCTGGCGGTCCCGCAGCTCCAGGGACATATATTTGTAGAGCTTGTACTCCAGGAGCTTCTGCACCAGTTCGGCTCTGGGGTCTTCCTCCTCGCCGGTCTCGTCCACTTCCTTGGGCAGCAGCATCCTGCATTTAATGTCGATCAGGGTAGCCGCCATCACCAAAAACTCGCTCATCACGTTCATGTCGTCGGTCTCCATCTGCTTGATGTAGTCCAGATACTGTGCCGTGATCTCCACGATGGGGATGTCATAGATGTCGATCTTATTCTTTTCAATCAGATGAAGCAGAAGGTCCAGGGGGCCTTCGAAGGCTTCCAGCTTTATCGGTATCGCCATTGTCTCCTCGCTTCGGGTCATTATTCGGAACACAGTTCCATGGTCCTGGCCCGGAGTACTATTTTACCTCTTTGTTTTGGGCTTTTCAAGAAGAACATCTGTTCCTCCAGACTTCGTCTCCCCCGGCAGAAAATCCAGCACCCAGAGCTCCCCCGGGTTAAAGACCCGCACAGGGATGGTATGGCTTCCCAGCCCCCGGCTCAGCACCATCACCGAGTCCCCCTCTTTGAAGACGCCTCCGTCATATTTCGGGAAGAAGTGCCAGGCGGGGGACAGCACGCCCTTGCCCCAGAACGGCACCCGGGCCACGCCCCCATGTACATGACCGGACAGCGTCAAATCCGCGCCCCATGCCGCATACTGGGGGAAATAGTCGGGATTGTGGGCAAGCAGCACCGTGCAGGCATCTGCGGGGGCCTGTCCCAAAATGCGGGGGAGGTAGTCAGGCACCATCTCCTTCAGGCGGAAACGCTTGTAATATTCCATGTCGATTTCGGCGCCATAGATGGCCAGCCCGTATTCCGGCAGATTGACATGGCTGTTCAGCATGGGTTCTATGCCTATCCTTTTTAAGCCCTTTCTATACTGTTTTGCCATTTTTCCGTAACGCCTGGGGGATATCCGAAGCCGCTGCTCATGGTTGCCATTGGCGTAGTAGACGGGGTACTCCCGGGCAAGGTTCTCCAGAAGCCGCAGGGCGGGCTCCAGGGGCGCTTTGGTATTGGCGGTCAGGACATCCCCGGCGATCAGGATGAAATCCGGCTTCTGGCCATGGATTGCCGCGAGAAGCCGTTCGTTCCCTTTCCCGTAGCATTTATTGTGGAGATCCGTTAAAAGCACTGCCCTGCAGGCGCGCCTGATCCGCGGATCCGTCACGGTGTGGTTCCTGACCACGAAGCGGTTCGTGTCGTAGAGCATCACCCAGAACAGCGCCAGCGCCGCTGCCACAATGATGGTAAACAAGATATCTGTCATGGAGTTCCTTTCTTAAACGCACCGGGGGACGGGACTTTTCCCGGGCTGCCCCTCCCCCATCTCCCCGGCGTCATGCTTCCATTGTCCTTCGCAGTTAAAGTATAGCACAAAATCACACAAGGAAAAAGCCGTATATTTTTTTCAGATAATCCGGATAGCCGGCCTTTTCGATATCCTCTGTGAACAGGATGGGAACGCTGCCCAGCTCCGTTCCGTTCAGCAGATAGCGGGCCCTGCCTGCCTCTGCCCCCTTTTCCACCGGTGCCTGCACTGTCTCCGGCAGCTCCAGCAGCTTCTCCACCGCGCCCAGGTCATTGCCCGCGGTGTCCAGGTGGCGGAATTCCCCCTGGTACGCGATTCCTGTCTCCTCCGCCACACCGCCCTCCACAGGCAGCGGCGGCAATGCGTCCTGATTTTCGTCTATGTACAGGTTGCATACGCTGAAGCCGTAGGTGAGGAGCGTCTGGGCATCCCCGAATCGGGTCTTGTAGTCCGGCGCGCCCATCACCACCGCGATCAGATCGATGCCATCCTTGGAGGCCGTAGCGGAGAAGCAGTATTTCGCTTTTGACGTAGACCCCGTCTTCAGTCCGGTGGTCCACTGGTACTGCTTCAGCAGCTTGTTGGTGCTGCTCAGGGTAAAGGGTGACGTGCCCTGTCTGGTCTCATGGGTGATGTCCTCCATCCAGATGGTGGTATAGTGGAAGATGTCTGGATATTTCGTGGTCAGTTCCCTGGACATGATTGCCACGTCCTTTGCGGAGGTGTAATGGTTGTCGGAGTCGCTCAGGCCGCAGCAGTCCTCGAAATGTGTGTCTACCATGCCCAGCTCCGCGGCCTTCTCGTTCATCAGGGCCACGAAGGCTTCCTCGCTGCCCGCGATGTGCTCCGCCACCGCCACGCTGGCGTCATTGCCTGAGGAGACCGCGATGCACTTGATCATGGTGTCCAGGGTCTGGGTCTCCCCCTCCGCCAGGTATACCTGGGAGCCGCCCATAGAACTGGCATGCTCACTGGTGATCACCTGATCCGTCAGGCTTATTTTGCCGCTGTCCAGGGCTTCAAAGGTCAACAGAAGCGTCATGATTTTCGTGATGCTGGCGGGGCTTCTGCGCTCCGTGGAATTCAGCTCGTAGATCACTTCCCCGGTGGAACTCTCTATCAGAATCACCGATGGGGAGGAGACTGCCACATTGGCGCTTACGGGCAGCGCTGCCGAAAGGAAGAGCATAAGCGACAGAAGGGCTGCCACGAAAGACTTCTTTCTCAACATAAAAATGCCACACTCCATATTCCATATCTTTGTCACTAGAATATGAAAAGAAAAACGGATATATGCCATGTGGCGTGAAATCAGATTGGCAGCCGGACACAAAATCCCCAGCCTTTGGAGGGCTGGGGATAAGCTTGTTAATTATATTTGCGCTTCCTGGCGGCTTCAGACTTCTTCTTGCGTCTGACGCTCGGCTTCTCGTAATGCTCGCGCTTGCGAATCTCCTGCTGGATTCCAGCTTTCGCACAACTTCTCTTGAAACGGCGCAAAGCGCTGTCCAATGTTTCGTTCTCTTTTACGATTACGTTCGACATGTCCACCCGACCCTCCCTTCAGTCCCTCAAGCAACATGACTGATTGGGTTATTTTTTATGTATCGCATAT
>CAOOJO010000268.1 GCA_948496895.1 uncultured Acetatifactor sp.
ACCTAGTCAGCAAACGGATTATGGCATACCTAATTACAATCGTTACAGGTTAAAATCACCACAGTTTCTGGATAAATCTGTGTATGTTATTTAAGTTTACTATCTGTTAAGATAAAAAGCAAGAAAAACTGGTAAAAAGGTAAAAGTTGGGGCGGGTGGCAGACACCTTCCTGAAACGGGATTGGAGGTAAATTATGAAGAGAAAAAGAACGATGGCGCTTTTAATGGCATTCGCATTGACGGCAGCAACATTTGCAGGATGCGGCAATGGAGACGAAAAGGCCGATGACAGCGGCGCGGCTCAGACAGACACAGAGATTGCCTTTCCCCTGAAGGAGCCTGTGACAATGAGCATGTTCGCTGTGTCTGCCACCACTACCGGAACGGAACTCCCCGACAACGCGGCGTTCCGGAAGATGGCAGAGCTTACCAACGTGAACTGGGAGGTGACATCCTGCAGCGCCACGGATCTCCAGGAGCAGCGTGGAGTTCTCCTCAATACGGGGGACTATCAGGATGTGCTGTACAAATCCGGCATTGGAAGCGACGATATCGCAAAATATGGGATGGAAGGCATCTTCCTGCCGCTGGAGGATTTGATTCAGGAGAACATGCCCAACCTGAAGGCCGTGCTGGATGAGCGGAATGCGTGGAATGAGATTACCTCCGCTGACGGACATATTTACAGCCTCCCCTTCATCGACCAGCCGGGGCTGCAGAATATCCTGATGTGGATTAATGTGCGGTGGCTGGAAAAAGTGGGTATGGAGGAGCCGGACAGCTGGGAAACCCTGTATGAGGTGCTGAAGGCCTTTAAAGAGAAGGACCCCAACGGCAATGGCCAGGCCGATGAGATTCCCTATGTGGCCAACACGGCCCTGCTTCCCTTTTATCTGTTCGGATATGACCTGCCGGTGGACATGAATTCCTTCTGCGCGGTGAATGACGAGGACGAAATTGTGTATTCCATGGCAAACGACGACTGGTACGACTATCTGTACTGGATGCACAAGTTCTATGAGGAAGGCCTGATGAACGATGATGCTTTCCAGGCCACGCCGGACAAACAGTACGCCACCGGCCCGGATGACATCTACGGCCTGTTCCTGGGATGGTCGCCCTCTGAGACAGTGGGCGCGGATCTGGCGGAGGGCTATGACTACAAGGTCATGGATCCCTGGGGGGACAACAGCCTGAGCACCACCTCCGGCATCACCGAAGGGGGCCTGTGCATCACGGATGCATGCGAGAATCCGGCCCTTGTCTGCGCCTGGGCGGACTACTTCTACTCCGAGGAGGGCGGCATCCTGATGCAGCTTGGAATAGAAGGTGAGAGCTTCCGGTGGAGAGATGACGGGCTCTGGGAGTGGATTCTGGACGGGGACGCGGGCAGCGAGGAGATGGAGGTGCGGGACGCCTATATCCTGCAGGGATATGCCCATTGCCCCGGGCTGGTGCCGGAATTCTACGCGGAGAAGAAATACCGGGAGGGCGACAGCGTATCCGGCGGACTGGAAGGCGCCAGGGTAGCGCAGCTGGCCGCGAAGCCTTTCCCCAGGATTCAGCTCACCGAGGAGGAGCAGGCTGAGGCGGGAACCATCACGGCAGACCTGTTCAACTATGCATGGCAGTACCAGGCAGAGGTGATTACCGGACTCAAGGACTTGGACAGCACCTGGGAGGGATACCTGGCTAAGATGGAAGAAATGGGCGCTGGCAAGTATGCGGATATGTACAATTCCAAGTACCAGGAGATGAAGAAATAGGATATAATAGGATATGAGAAAAGCGAAGAAGAAAAATATGACCGTACAGCGTAGCCTCTTTTTTAAGAGGCTGCGCATCGACCTTCGGGATAACTGGACCATCTATCTGATGGTGCTGATTCCTCTGGTATGGCTGATCGTGTTCTGCTATGTGCCCATGAGCGGCATCCAGCTTGCCTTCAAGACATTCAGGGCAAAGCTGGGGATCTGGGGCAGCCCCTGGATCGGATTCCAGAATTTCGAACGCTTTTTCAAGAGCTATTCCTTCGGGACGATTCTGTGGAACACCATCTCCATCAATGTATACAGCCTGGTGGTGGGGTTCCCTATTCCGATTATCTTTGCGCTGTTCCTGAATTATCTCAGGCACGGGAGGCTGAAGAAGACGGTGCAGATGGTGTCCTATGCCCCTTATTTCATCTCCACGGTGGTCATGTGCGGCATGATTATCATATTTCTGGACAAGGATACCGGGGCGGTGAACCAGCTGCTGCGGCTTTTGGGGCTGGACGGGGTGAATTTCATGGGGACGCCGGCCTATTTCAAGGATATCTATGTGTGGACCAGCGTATGGCAGGGCATGGGATGGTCCTCCATCATCTATATCTCGGCCCTGGCCGGTGTGGACTATCAGCTTCACGAGGCGGCCATTGTGGACGGGGCCAATAAGCTCCAGCGGATCTGGTACGTGGATCTGCCCTCCATCAAGTCCACTATCATCATGCTGCTGATTCTGCAGATCGGCTCCCTGATGGGAGTGGGCTTCGAGAAGGTGTTCCTGCTGCAGAATGACCTGAACATGAGCGAGTCGGAGGTGATCTCCACCTACGTGTACAGGGTAGGGCTGATCAATACAGATTACGGATATTCCACGGCGGTGGGGCTGTTCAACTCCGTCATCAATCTGCTTCTGCTGGTGTCGGCGAACCAGCTGTGCAAGCGCCTGACCAAAGAGAGCCTGTTTTAGGAGGTGGGTAAGGATGAGCGGAAAAACTGGAAAAGACAAAAATGTCTTCAAAAGGCGGTTCAGCGTGGACAGGACCTTTGATGTGGTGAACCTGGTTCTTATGATCGTGATGCTGCTGGTGTTCGCCTGGCCTCTGTGGTTCGTGGTGATCGCGTCCTTCAGCGATCCGGGGGCTGTGTACCGGGGGGAGGTGATTCTGTTTCCCAAAGGAATCACCCTGGAATCCTACAGGGCGATCGTGAAATACAGGCAGATATGGATCGGATACCGCAACACCATATTCTATACGGTGGCCGGAACCCTGATCAACCTCTTTATCACCATCTGTCTGGCGTATCCCCTGTCCCGCAGGAAGTTCATGCCCAAGAAGATCATCATGGCGATTGCCCTGGTTACCATGTATTTCGGGGGCGGGCTGATTCCCAGCTACCTGGTGGTGCGGGGGCTGCGCATGACCAATACCATCTGGGCCATGATGATTCCCAACGCGCTGTCGGTATACAATATGCTGATCGTGCGGGCCTATTTCTGCAACAGTATTCCGGTGAGCCTGGAGGAGGCGTCCACCCTGGACGGGGCCGGGCCCATGCAGTATCTGGTGCGGGTGGTGCTGCCGCTGTCAAAGCCTGTGCTCGCCGTGATCGCGCTGTACTATATGGTGGGGCACTGGAACGATTACTACAGCGCCCTGATATACATCAACGACCAGGCGCTACGCCCCCTGCAGTCCTTTATGCGAGACCTTCTGGTGAACAATTCCGTCACCAGGGTCACGGGAGGCAGCTTAAGTCCGGAGGAGATGCAGGCCAAGCTCTATCTGGCACAGACGCTGAAATACAGCTCCATCATCGTGGCTACGGTGCCCATGCTGGTCGTGTATCCCTTTGTGCAGAAATATTTCGTGAAAGGGGTCATGGTGGGATCCATAAAAGGATGACAGAGGGGGGAAGCATGAATCTATCGACAGACGCAGTGAAGATAACAGTGGATTTTTCCCGTAAAAAGGAGAGGATAAAGCCGGTACATGGGGTGGGGCAGCCGCCCTTTTACGGGACGGATTTTGACATGTTCCATTATCTGGGGGAGGCGGGGATTCCCTTCTCCAGGCTCCATGATGTGGGGGGATTCCTGGGAGGCGGGCGCTACGTGGATGTGCCGAACCTGTTCCGGGACTTTGATGCGGATCCCTTTGACCCGGCATCCTATGATTTCGTGTTCACGGATCTGCTGATCACGGCTCTGGTGGAGAGTGGGGTGGAACCCTTCTTCCGGCTGGGGGTCTCCATTGAAAATGAATGCATGAAGAAGGCCTACCGCCTGGATCCGCCGAAGGACAACCTGAAATGGGCGCAGATCTGCGAGGGAATCATCCGCCATTATACCCAGGGCTGGGCTGACGGCTTTACTTACGACATCCGGTACTGGGAAATCTGGAATGAGCCGGATAATTATGAGGAGGTGCTGGAGAACCAGATGTGGCGGGGAACCAAAGAACAGTTCTACGCGCTGTACGGGGTCGCCTCCAGGTACCTCAAGGAGCGGTTCCCCCATCTGAAGATCGGCGGGTATGGGAGCTGTGGATTCTATGCGGCCCGGGGGAGGAAGAAGGCGGTGACAGAGGCCGCGTCCTCCCCCAGGATGGAGTATTTCCTCACTTTTTTCGAGGGCTTCCTGGCCTATGTGAAGGAGAATGACTGCCCGCTCGACTTCTTTTCCTGGCACAGCTATGACGGCGTACAGGCTAATCTGTTCTACGCGGCATACGCCAGGAGAAGGCTGGACGAGGAGGGATTTACGCATACGGAGCATACCCTGAATGAGTGGAACTGCGAGATCGGGACGCGGGGGACGCCCCGGCATGCGGCTGTAGTCGCCGCCATGCTGCTGGGACTGCAGGATTCCTCTCTGGACAGCGCCATGTTCTATGATGCCAGGTACGGGGTCTCCGCCTATGGCGGCCTGTTCCATCCTCTGACGGCAGGGCCTTTCCCGGCATACTATTCCTTCCTGGGCTTTGGACGGCTCTACCGGCTGGGGCAG
>CAOOJO010000269.1 GCA_948496895.1 uncultured Acetatifactor sp.
AGCCATCGTCGCCGTCAAAAGATACACTGCCGTCCTCTTCGTCTTGTGTGCCATTTTAATCTCCTCTCCGAATCCGAACCTATGTATACAGGATGAACCCTCATCCCCAATCGTTACGTCTTTGTCTATAATTTATTACAGATTTATTACATCTGTTACTAAATATATCACGCTTTCTTAACTTTGTCAACCCGGAAAGAAAAATGGCGAAATGCCTGAAAATGCCTATTTTACGCGCCTTTTCAGGATTTTTCACAAAAAAAGAACTGCCCTGGGGCAATTCTTTTTTTCAAATTTTTTTATTTTTCTTAAGGAAATCACAAGAATCAGGATTCCCGGCAGAAGCTCCCGGCGGAAAGGGCGGCGTTGGCACCGTCCGCCACTGCCGTCACGATCTGGCGCAGAGGCTTCCTGCGCACGTCCCCCGCCGCGAACAGCCCCGGCACATCGGTGGCGCAGTCCTCACCAGCCAGCACATAGCCGCTCCCGTCACAGGAAGCAAGCCCCCGCACCAGCTCCGTCTGGGGCCGGATGCCCACCGCTACGAACACACCGGCCACAGGCAGCCGGAACGCGGCTTCCGTTTTGCAGTCCTTCAGGACCACGGCTTCCACCGCGTCCCCGCCCAGAATCTCCTCCACCACATGGCTGTAGAGAATCTCCACGTTTGACAGCGCCTTCAGCTCCTGCTGCAGCACCATGGCCCCCCGCAGCTCGTCCCGCCTGTGGATCAGGTACACCTTCTCGCAGGTGCGGGCCAGGTAGATGGCGTCCTCCAGTGCCACGTCCCCGCCGCCCACCACGGCCACCGTCCTGCCCCGGAAGAACGCCCCGTCGCAGGTGGCGCAGTAGGACACGCCCCTTCCGCCCAGCCGCTCCTCGCCGGGCGCGCCCAGCATGGCATGGACGGCCCCTG
Source organism: uncultured Acetatifactor sp. (assembly GCA_948496895.1). Classification (GTDB taxonomy): domain Bacteria; phylum Bacillota; class Clostridia; order Lachnospirales; family Lachnospiraceae; genus Acetatifactor. Next base: position 917 of record CAOOJO010000269.1, read on the forward strand.
TGGCCAGAATCACCGTCCTGGTCTCCAGATCCCCCTGATCCGTGTGTATCAGCTTATGGCCTCCTCTGTCCTCCAGGGAAAGGGCCGTGGCCTCCCTGAATTCCACGCCCAGCTTATCCGCATGCTCTCTGAACCGCGTCCCCATGTCAAAGCCGTCCATGCCAGGCATGCCCAGATAGTTGTCCACCTCATAGGTATTCAGCACCTGGCCGCCGCTCATGGGGTTCTTCTCCAGCACCAGGAGCTTCAGTCCCGCGCGCTTTCCATATATGGCAGCCGAAAGGCCGGCCGGGCCGGAGCCGATGATAATCAAGTCGTACATCCTGTCTCCCTCCGTTTCTACTTTTTATAGGAATCGTCTTCCTCCACAGAGTATTATATGCCCTTTCCCATCCCCTGACAAGCCCCGGGCGCCTGCCTGTCCAGGTCTTTCGCCCCATGGTTATTGACTTTCCTTCCCTGCCTTGCTAATATGGTAAGGAACGGAGGGAACTGACATGAGCATGGAGCAAAACAGGAAAACCGCCCTGATCACCGGCGCGTCCAGTGGCATAGGCAGGGCCACGGCAGAGCTTTTCGCACAGGAAGGCTTCGACCTGATCCTCACCTGCCGGCGTTCCATAGGAGAGCTGGAGGCGCTTGCCGATTGTCTGCGATCCGCCCGGGGGATTTCCTGCAGGGCAGTCCAGGCGGACATGGGCAGCGAACAGGATGTGGCGAAGCTCTTCCTGGGCCTGCGGGACATCGATGTCCTGGTGAACAATGCCGGGATGGCCCATTTCGGCCTGCTCTCGGACATGACCGCCGCCCAGTGGCACCGGATCCTTGCCGTGAACCTGGACTCCTGCTTCTACACCTGCCGGGCCGCCATCCCCCTGATGCTGCGGCGCCACCAGGGCAGAATCATCAATATCTCCTCCGTCTGGGGCAGCCAGGGGGCTTCCATGGAGGTGGCCTATTCCGCCTCAAAGGGAGGCATGAACGCCTTCACCAAAGCCCTGGCCAAGGAGCTGGCCCCCAGCAACATCCAGGTCAACGCCATCGCCTGCGGCGTCATCGACACCGCCATGAACAGCCCTCTCTCCCCGGAGGAGCTGGAGGCCCTGCGGGAGGAAATCCCTGCCGACAGACTGGGCAGCCCCCGGGAGGTGGCCGAGCTGGCCCTTGGCCTGGCCACGGCTCCCTCCTATCTCACGGGCCAGATCATAACCATAGACGGCGGATGGTACACCTGATACCGCCCGCCGTCCGTCATTAAAAAGCGCTTTCCCGCGCCTCCTCATAAATCTCCCCCACGTCCGTACCGGGTACCAGGGAGTCTACGATTTCCTGCATCTGTTCCTTTGTCCGGGCATCCTTGCAGCGCAGGATGACTTTCTCCTTCTGCGCTTCCGTGAGCCCCGCGTAGCCGCTCATGGCCGCCTCGTTCATAGCCAGCGCCATCCCGAAGCCCACCGGCAGCTGTCCTGCCGTGGCCGCTCCATAGGGCGCGCCCGCTCCGCTCCATCCGCCGAATCCGTTTATATCCATTTTCCGCATACACTCCTTTCCGCGAGGTCGTAACATTTTCCCCGCAATACAGAGTGTGCAGTTTTTCGACGTTTATGCGGACATGCAGAATCTGTCAGATTTTGAGTTCAGAACTCATTTCCGCCAGGCCGCCTCCAGCTTGCGCTCCGCGTCCTCCACATCCGCGTAGCCGTACATTTTTACGCTCAATTCCATAATATCCCGGGTCAGGTTCCTTCCGGACCTGGCATAGCCCACCACATATCTGCCGTACAGCTCCAGCATCTTGTCCGAATAGGTGCCCAGCTCGCCTCTTAAGTAGGTCTCATAGGAGGTGTCCTCGCTGTCGTCCTCATAGGTATGGATCCTTCTGGCATTGCCCGCCAGCTCCGGATATTCCTCCGAGAATCTCTCCATCCATTCCACCTGGAAACGGACGATCTGCTCGATGATCTCCTTCTTCTCCTGGTTCAGCTCCGGGAAATAGGATTTGATCTCCTCATATTTTTCCGGCGCGGTGCTCTCCATCATCCTTCCATATTTTTCCTCAATCAGGTTGTGCCCCCTGCCATACTCCCTGTGGAAGTCGTAGAGGTACTGTATCAGCATGGGCTTGTTCCATGTCAGGTACTGGCTCTTTCGCATGATGGAAAAGGTGGCCCAGTCGTTCTGGCAGCTGGCTCTGCCGCCCTCGTTCTTCACCTTGTCAAAGGCTTCGAACTCCAGCCTGGCAATCTCCTCCACCAGCGCCTCCTTCTCCTTTCGGGCAAGAGCGGCCTTGTATACCAGCTCTTCGCTGTGGGCGTCCAGGTAGCTGTCCGTGTCGCTGATAAAGCCTGCCCGGTACATCTCCGCCGCGAAATAGGCGGCCACCCGTTCAATCTTGTCCGCAATGCTGTCCTCCTCCCGGGCGTTCTTCATGACGCCGCTTCCGGCCAGCCTGCTGGAGATGTCCAAAAGCATGCTTCCCATCTCCCTGCCCTGCTCGGTCTGCTGGAGGCTGCGGTAGAGCCATTTGTCATGGGGCGGATAGCTCCCTTCGATATAATGCTGCAGCTTCATGGCCTCTCTGAGGCCGTCCCACACCATCATCTGGGCCGTGAGGATGTCCCCTCTGCCCAGCATCCTGGGGTAATTGTACTGGGCCGTCTGGGCGAACCTGGCCGCGCTCTCCGCCAGCTTCAGATAACGGATGTCCTCGGGATAGCCCTCCTTCAGCCTGTCCCGGAACGCCGTGAAGACGCCTTCGTCGTCCCGGAACACCTCTCCGTTCACCGCCGCCGACAGCCCCGCGTCGCTCACGCTGTGCCAATCGATCTCCTCATAGCTCCCCGCGCCTACCAGCCCCTGATAGAATTCCGAAATCCTGATCGCGCCCCGGCGGTTGCGCCCGTTCACATGGGCGGCCCGCCTATAGCCGCCGAACTCCTCCGGCAGGCTTTCATAGGCCTGCTGCAGCGCTTCCCCAATCTCCCCATAGGTCTCGTCCGTCACCCACATGCAGAAATCGGGGCCCCAGTCATGATCCCTGGACGCCGCGTCGTCATAGCCGAAGCAGTCGGATCCCCTGCCTGCCAGGCCCACGGCAATCCTCCCGGCATAGGCGGGAAACCGTTCCTCTATCATCTGTCTGCCGCAGCTCTCATAGTACTGCCTGGCCAGCGCAAGGCCCACGCCCTGCTCCTCCTGGGTCAATGCCCTCTCACAGGCGGCGGCGTTCTCCTGGAGCCTGCGGTAATACTCATTCCTGCCCAGATTCCTCTCCACGGCCTCCATGCCCTGTCTGTAGTACTGGAGGGCTTTCCTGAATTCCTTCTCCCGATAACTGTAGGCTCCGAGGGTGGCAAGGGCGGCGGCATAATGGCTGTCCGCCACATTCTCCCGCTGGAATATCTCCACCGATCTGTGCGCATACCCGCACGCTTCTTCCTCCTGTCCCAGCTGCATGCAGGTGCTGGCCAGATTGGCGCAGGTGACCGCCATCTCATAGGCCACCCCTCTCGCCGACACGATTGCCAGGGCCTCCAGCAGCTTCTCCTTCGCGGTGGCGAAATCCCCCGTCTCCTGATACAGCAGGGCGATATTGTTCTTCAGGCCCGCCATGAGCATGCTGTCCGGCTCCAGCTGGCTGTCGTAGATTTCCTGCACCTGCGCGTAGTATTCCCCGGATTCCCGCAGACGCCCGCAGGCCCGGTAGGCCGTGGCCACGTTCAGCAGGGTGGTTGCGTAAGGGACCGTGCCCTCTAACCCCATCTCCTTCGCATGCTCTATTGCCGCGGCGGCTGTCTGGAAGACCTTTTCCTTCTGGCTGGTCTCGCGGTAATACCCCATC
>CAOOJO010000270.1 GCA_948496895.1 uncultured Acetatifactor sp.
GGCTCCTTCCTGTTCCTGGGGCCCACCGGCGTGGGCAAGACGGAGCTGGCCAAATCCCTGGCAGCCAGCCTCTTCGACGATGAAAACAACATGGTGCGCATCGACATGAGCGAGTACATGGAGAAGTACTCCGTGTCCAGGCTGATTGGAGCGCCTCCCGGATACGTGGGCTACGAGGAGGGCGGCCAGTTGACCGAGGCGGTCAGGAGGAAGCCCTACAGCGTGGTGCTCTTCGACGAGATCGAGAAGGCCCATCCGGACGTGTTCAACGTGCTGCTCCAGGTGCTGGACGACGGCCGCATCACGGACTCCCAGGGCCGGACGGTGGACTTCAAGAACACCATCCTGATTATGACCTCTAACATCGGCGCGAACTATCTTCTGGAGGGCATCCGGCCCGATGGCCAGATAGACGAGAAGGCCGAGGAGCTGGTGATGAACGATTTGAGGAACCATTTCAGGCCGGAGTTCCTGAACCGCCTGGACGAGACCATCCTGTTCAAACCATTGACCAGAGAGAACATCAGCGGCATCGTGGGCCTGATCATAGCCGACCTGAACAGGCGGCTGGCGGACAGGGACTTAAACCTGGAGCTGACGGAGGACGCGGAGCGGTTCATCGTGGACAATGCCTATGACCCGGTGTACGGCGCGAGGCCCCTGAAGCGCTATATCCAGAAGCATGTGGAGACCCTGACGGCGAAGCTGATTTTGTCGGACGGCGCGGGAAGCGGCGACACAGTGGTAATAGATGTGGAGGACGGCGCGCTGAAGGCCTCTGTAAAATGAGGCTGAGTATCTTAAGAAATATTAAGAATTCACTTCATAAAATCCTAAATAATCTCCTTTATAATATTTCATGATAGAGTTCAGGAACAGTCTCTATCATGAAATATTGACTATGAGGAGGAATCTGATATGGCAGCAGGCGCAGGCAGAAAAAGGGGAATGGGCAGAAGCAAAACAAAGTTGATTCTTTTCGGCATTGAGATTGCCATTATTCTGATAATGCTGTTCGTGTTATATCTGGTGATGCATAAATCCAGCGAGGGGCCCAAGATGGCGGATCTGGATCCCCAGGTGCTGGAAATACACGAGGAGGTAAAGCAGCTCAAGGAAGAGGGCGGCACCATGCAGGGCTACCGCAACATCGCGCTGTTCGGGCTGGACGCGGAGAACGAGGCCCAGATGTACAAGAGCAGCCACAGCGACAGCATCATGATTGCCAGCGTGAATATGGATACCGGGGACATCAGGTTGGTCAGCGTGTACCGCGATACATACCTGAACCTGGGCAACGATGATTACTGGAAGGCCACGCAGGCCTATTTCTCCGGCGGCGCGGAGCAGGCGGTGAAGATGCTGAACATGAACCTGGACATGGACATCACGGATTTCGTGGCCGTGGGCTATAAGGGGCTGCGGGGCGTCATCGATGGGCTGGGCGGTATCTATATCGATGTGGAAAATGAAGAGATCGTGCACCACCTCAACAATTATCAGATAGGCATCTCCAATGTGCTACAGTGCGACTACACCCCTGTGACGGAACCCGGATATCAGCTGCTGAACGGAATGCAGGCTACGGCATACTGCAGAATCCGCTATGGCGGAGGGGACGACTACAGGCGTACCGCCAGGCAGCGGGAAGTGCTGAAGGCCATGGAGGAGCAGGCCAAGAAGACGGATCTGGTGACCCTGACCAAGGTGTTCAACGACTGCATCGGGGACATCTACACCAGCCTGGACTCCGGGGATATCCTGGATCTCCTTGCGGACGTGGGCAAGTACAGCATCGTGGAGGAGGGCGGCTTCCCTCAGGAGAATCTGCGCACCGTGGGCAACATCGGCGCCAAGGGGAGCTGCGTCATCCCCATGAGCCTGGAGGACAATGTAAAATGGCTGCATGAATTCTTCTTCGGCGATAATGGCTACACGGTCACAGAGAACGTGAAGGAGTATGGGAGACAGGTGGAGGCGGATACGGCGCCCTATCTGGAGGAATGATTCCCGCGATTAACGAGCCAGGTGGGCATGCCTGCATGCACATTTGGCGACTGCCGCGAGGGTCAACAACCCCGTTGCTTGCAGCGGGGTTGTTGACTATATTGACGCGGGAAGGAGCGGACGGTGACCCGGCGCTCTTTTTTCCTGCCAAAGAGGCCTTAGTATATCGTAAAAGACAGGCGGGGAAAGAGGTGAGGGAAATGCTTCCAAAGGATCCGGTCATGCTGCTGAGCTTCGTGAATATGAAGCTGCGGGATTTCTATGACAGTCTGGATGCCCTGTGCGATGGATTAGATGCGGACAGACAGGATATCATTGACAAGCTGGGGAATATCGGCTATCATTATGACGCGGAAAGAAATCAGTTTCTTTGAATTAAGTGTTGTAATTTCCGTTCTTTTTTGGTATGATTTAACAAGTAAAAAAATGTAACTGTATGTCGGGGAACCGATTTGCAAAAATTCTATTTTGGAGGATTTAGAAATGGCAAAGAAACGCAACATTATCGTTGGTCAGTCCGGCGGCCCTACCGCCGTGATCAATTCCAGCCTGGCGGGCGTCTACAAGACCGCCAGAGAGAGAGGCTTCCACAAGGTATATGGAATGCTCCACGGCGTTCAGGGTTTCCTGGACGAGCAGTATGTGGATCTCTCCACCCAGATTCATTCCGATATCGACATCGAGCTCTTAAAGAGGACGCCGTCGGCTTTCCTGGGCTCCTGCCGGTACAAGCTGCCCGAGATTCATGAGAATCCTGAAATCTATGAGAAGCTGTTCGAAATCATGGACAAGCTGCAGATCGAGGCATTCATCTACATCGGCGGCAACGATTCCATGGACACCATCAAGAAGCTGTCCGACTACGCGATTCTCAAGGGACATGAGCAGAAGTTCCTGGGCGTGCCCAAGACCATCGACAACGATTTGGCCCTGACCGACCACACCCCTGGCTTCGGAAGCGCCGCCAAGTACATCGCCGCCTCTACCAAGGAGATTATCCGGGATGCCCTGGGCCTGAATTATAAGAAAGAGTCCATCACCATCATCGAGGTCATGGGACGTAACGCAGGCTGGCTCACAGGCGCCACGGCCCTGGCCAAGACAGAGGAGTGCGAAGGCCCCGACGCCATCTATCTGCCTGAGGCAGTGTTCGACATCGACAAGTTCCTGAAGAACACCAAGGAGCTTCTGAAGAAGAAGAATTCCGTGGTCATCGCCGTGTCCGAGGGCATCAAGGTGGAAGACGGCAGATATGTGTGCGAGCTGGGCGGCGGCAACGACTATGTGGACGCCTTCGGCCATAAGCAGCTCCAGGGGACAGCGGCCTATCTGGCTAACTTCCTGGCGGCGGAGATCGGCTGCAAGACCCGCAGCATCGAGTTCTCTACTTTGCAGAGGAGCGCTTCCCATATGGCTTCCAGGGTGGACGTGGACGAGGCGTTCATGGTAGGCGGCGCGGCTGTGAAGGCGGCGGACGAGGGCGACACCGGCAAGATGGTGGTCATCGACCGTGTCTCCGACGATCCTTACCAGAGCGCGGCGGGCATCTATGACGTGCACAGGATTGCCAACCACGAGAAGCTTGTACCCCGCAACTGGATGAACAGAGAGGGCAACTATGTGACCCAGGAGTTCATCGACTACATCGAGCCCCTGATTCATGGGGACTACCAGCCGTTCATGGTCAACGGCCTTCCTCAGCATCTGGTGCTGAAGAGGAAATAGAGCATTCAAGGAAGAGCATTCATAGAAGCGAATGAGAGGAAAGGGACTGTGGAATGGCTGAGGTTCGGCTGTGAAGCAGTCCCTTTTTGCAGCTGTAAAGGCAGCATGAATGGAAGCATTTCCGAAAGCATATACTGCATCGAGAGGATGAAGAGGGCAGGGGTCTTGCATGAAGAAACTGACGACGGCAATCCTGCTGTTTGATTTGATGGCGGGGATGCTCTTTTTGGGCTTTTACGGGATGCGCAGCAGGGCGGTGGCGACGGACAGCGGCATCGTCCAGGTGGAGGGGAAAGAGCGGCTGGAGGAGGCGGACGTGAAGAAGATTGCCATAACCTTTGACGACGGGCCGCATCCCAGCTATACGGCGCAGCTTTTGGACGGGCTGAAGGAAAGAGGGATACATGCAACCTTTTTCGTCACGGGGGAGCATGCGGAATTACATCCGGACATTATCGAAAGAATGTTCGATGAGGGCCATCTGATCGGCAACCATACATACAGCCACATCCAGCTGACGAAGAACAATCGGGACATATTCAAGGACGAGCTGATTAAGACAAATGAGATACTGAAGGAAATCACCGGGGAGGAGGTACAGTACGTGCGTCCTCCCTATGGTTCCTGGGACAAGAGCTTCGAGAAGGAGCTGAACATGTTCCCGGTGCTGTGGACCGTGGATCCCCTGGACTGGAGCTCCCGGAACGTGGGGCGGATTACGGAGAAGATTGTCAGCAAGACCGAGGAGAACGACATTATTTTGATGCATGATTATTATGATACTTCCGTGACGGCGGCGCTGAAGGCTATCGATGAGCTGCTGGAGGAGGGGTATACCTTCGTTACGGTGGAGGAGATTCTGTTTGACTGAGGGCAGACAATATTCTGGAGGACTGCAGGTTCACATGCCACCCTGTATAGCTTCCAGTTCCGTCCAGAGACGGATTCCGCCTTGTCCGTATACAGACAAGGCGGAAAGCACGACAGAAGCTATGGAAACCTAGTGGACGCCCAGATCCTCC
>CAOOJO010000271.1 GCA_948496895.1 uncultured Acetatifactor sp.
GGGGGACAATGGGCATACCTGCGCCTATGTGATAGGAGGCAGGGAGCATGCGGGGAGCCTGAACGCCGATATATACTGCAGAATGTATTTCACCAATCATAGTATACGGCCCTCCTGCCACGCCTGCGGATACTGTACCGTGGACAGGGGCAGCGATTTCACCCTGGGCGATTTCTGGGGAATCGGGAAGGTCAGGCCGGACATGGATGACGGGATGGGCACCTCCATGGTCATCCTCCACACAGGCTTATCCAGGGAACTCTGGGAAGAGGTGAAGGGGGAGACGGATTGGTTCCCCTGCGGGCGGGAGGATGTGCTGCAGCCCAGGCTGAAGGCCCCCACACAGGCAGCGGCGGGGCGGTCGCGGTTCATGGGCCTGTACCGCAGGCTCCCCTTCCCGCTGTTCCTGAACTGGTTCTGGCTGAAGCAGGCCTGGACAGGCGCATGGAGACGGCTGGCAGGGGGGAGGGGCGGCACATGAGAGAGGAAAGCTTATGCCGCGGAGAAAACAAGGAATTCGGAGGAAAGTGACATGACGGAAATGTTCCGATATCTGACAGGCATACTGGAGAAAAGGGAGCAGAAGACCTGGAAGCTGTACGCGGCCTTCAGCCTGGTGAGTCCGGTGGTGGACATCTTCAGCTTTTCTGTCATCATCTACATCATCAACCGGGTGGTGCAGGAAAACCAGGCATCCGATAGACTGATAGCTTTTACACTGTTCATGATATTATTGTCCCTGCTGAAATGCCTCTTCGAGCTCTACAAGAGCAGGGTCTCCAACCGGTTCGTATACAATGGGGCCCAGAAGCTGTCCATGAAGATCTACGAGCTGACGATTAAAGAGAATCTGACGGAGCACAACAAAAAGAGCGCCATGCAGGCCCTGAACATGGTCCGCAACGACACCACCAGCTGCATCCAGATCATCATGGACTGCATCGGAATCGTGGTGAACGGCATCACCATGGCGGGCTACGGGGTGATGCTGATCTATGTGTCCAAATGGATGGGGGTGGCAAGCTGCGCCGTGTTGCTTGCGCTCATGGCCTTTGTGTTCGTCCGGATGCGGGCCCGGATGAAGGCCTACGGAGAGAAGTCCCGGGCCTGCTCCATCAAGGCCAATTCCCAGATCACCATCGCCTACGGCTCCTTCAAGGAGATGAAGATCGACGACCGCTCCGCCTTCGTCCTGGGGAAATACAGAGAGGCCAGCAGCGACTACGCCCAGGTGCAGGGGGAATATAAATACAAGCTGAACAGCATCGCCGTCATCCTGCAGAATTCCATCATGGCGGCCATGTTCGTGATACTGGCGGTGATTCTCGTGTTCGGCACGAACCTGGCCACGGTGCTGGCGCCCATGGTGGTGTACATCACGGCCTTGGTCAGGATGCTGCCCATGGCCTATACCATCCTGAGCGGGATGAACAATGTGGAGTTCGCCGGGAAGGCCTATGAGGCCATCCGGGAGTGCATGGGGAAATACGCCGAAATCAAGGAAGAGGAGGGCCGCCTGGGGAAGCTGCGCCAGAAGCGCCTGACCTTTGAGAAGGGGGTCAGCGTCAGGAACCTGACCTTTGGCTACAATGACAGGGTGAAGATATTCGAGGACGCCTCCATCGACATCCCGGTGGGCTGCTCCATCGCCATCATCGGGGCTTCCGGGGCGGGAAAGACCACCTTCGTGGATCTCCTGCTGGGTCTTTTGAAGCCTCAGAGCGGTCATGTGCTCTTTGATGACTACGACATTGTAGAACAACGGGATTCCCAGGGCCCCTGCAGGGCCAGCATGGGCGAGCTGGTGAGCTACATCCCTCAGACCGTGTACCTGAACGGGGAGACCGTGCAGAACAATGTGGCGTTCTTTGAGGACGAGCGGGAAATCGATAAGGCCAGGGTGGAGGAATGCCTGCGATGCGCCCAGATCTGGGAGGACGTGCAGCGGATGCCGGAGGGGGTGCACACTCTGATAGGAGAGAACGGAACTGCCATCTCCGGAGGGCAGAGGCAGCGGATCGCCCTGGCCCGGGCGCTGTACAAGGACTTCGAACTGCTGGTGATGGACGAGGCCACGGCGGCGCTGGACATGGAGACGGAGATGGCGGTCATCGATTCCATCCGCCAGATTAAGGAGAACAAGACCCTGATCATGGTGACCCACCACATGAGCCTGGCCAATGAGTGCGACGTGGTGTACAGAATTGAGGACCGGAAAATCCTGCGGGTGAAATAGCCGCGCGGGAAGCGCAGAGCAGGGCATAAGGCATGCCGGAACCGGGATGGGAATGGGAGGAAGAGACATGGCTTCAGAGGGAGGTAAGTGGAAGGCAGGGCTGGTGTCCATCGTCACGCCGGTCTACAACGGGGAGGCGCATCTGGCAGGGATGCTGGACTCCGTGCTGGCTCAGACCTATGCCGAGATAGAGATGATCCTTGCGGACGATGGCTCCGAGGACGCCACCTTACAGGTGGCGGAGAGCTATCGGGAAAGGTTCGCCGCCAGAGGCTATGCCTACCGCGTCGTACAGGCACCCCACAGAAACGCCTCCTCCGCCATCAACGCAGGGCTGCCCTATGTGACGGGGGAGTATCTGATCTGGCCCGACAGCGACGATGCGCTGGAGCCGGAGTCCGTGGCGAAGCGGGTGGAATTCCTCCAAAGCCACCCCCGGTACGAATGTGTCAGGTCCCTGTCCTATTACTTTGACGAAAAGACCGGAGCGCGGCTGGACAAAGCCGACGAGCAGATAGGAGATTTGTCCAGGGAGGAGCTGTTCTGGGATGTGCTGGAATCCAGGACCTTCGTCTGCTGCGGCTGCTATATGCTGAAGTCGGAGCGCTTTTTTGAAATCTATCCCGGGCGGCGGATTCCGGAATATGACGTGGGGCAGAATTTCCAGATGCTGTTGCCCTATCTGTACCGGCATAAGTGTCCTACCATCCGTGAAGAACTGTACGGCGTAGCGGTGAGGGCGGGAAGCCATTCCAGGACAGGACTGACCCAGGCCCAGGAGGAGAAAAAATATGCCGAGTATGAAAGCCTGGTGGACGATATCGCGGAAATCTGCGGCCTGGCGGACGAGGCCTCCCGGAGGCGCATCACAGCCTGGAAAGCGGCCCGCCGCTACCGGATTTCCCTGAAATACCGCCACTGGAAAGAGGCGCTGAAGGCTTTGGTCCAGCTACGCCACTGCGGAGGCTTTCGCCTGGGGGCCGCGGTAAAGGAGGTCATCTGGGCGTTCTTCGTCAAAGGCTGGGTGGCGGAAAAAATTTATCCCGTCTACCAAAAGATATGCGCGGGAAAGAAGGGAAACTGACCTGGGGGCCGCCTCGTGCGGCCTTATCTCGCTGCGTGCTGCCGTAGCCCTGTGCGCACCGGAAAATCCCCGGACAGCTTTACCTGCGCTCCAGCCAGGCATAGCTCACCCGGGAGATCAGGGCCGTGAGGAGATAACAGCGCAGCCGGAAGGCGCCTGCCAGAACCCTGCGGGGCAGGATGCCGGTGGAGAGATTGTACCGGAACGCCTCCCTGTAGAGCGGATCGCGGCGCATCTTGCGGCAGAGTCCGCGGCTCTCCCGGTAGGGCCTGGGGCTCAAGGGGCTGAATATCTCCCGGATGAGCACATAGGTCAGGTTCTCCAGCGCATAGGAGCAGTAGTCCCGCTCCATCCCGGGTAACATGCCGCTTTTCTCCAGAGTCTCCCTGACGGCCCTCAGCAGCCTTGCATGGTTCTCCCGCAGGCCCGGGTTGAAATGGTGGGAGGAGGAATCCCCGTGGATGTCATAGAAGTAGACCGTCCGCGGGATGCAGGCGCAGGACTTCACATGAAGCTGATACTCCAGATTGAAGAGCAGATCCTCGCCAATCCGGATATCCGTTGAAAAAGCAATGGAATACCGCTCTATGATACTCCTTCTGTAGGCCCTTGCGCAGGGAGTGCGGAAATCCATGGCGGCGCACTGCCGTTCCGGCAGAGGCCGGGGCACCAGGATGCGGCTGATCAGTTCCCTTATCTCTTCGCCCCGGTAGAGGAGCGCTTTTTCCGCACAGCCGCCAGCGCCTTCTCCGTCCCGGACTTTCGGGGCGCTGTCTGGGGCGCTGTCCGGGGCCACGGTACCGGAGCTGTCCGGGAAATCCGGTGACAGACAATCGGCATCGGCGCAGGCCGCTGCCCCTGAAAGGCCGCTGCCTGCCGCAGCCCCGGATTCAGGCCGGGAGGCAGAGGAAGCATGCAGGGCGAACCGGAACAGAATCATGTCCTGCTCCCTGTAGGCTTCCCCTGCGGTCAGGCTTAGGTAATCAGCGGTGATGAAGTCGTCCGAATCCAGGAAGATGATCCATTCTCCCCGGGCTGCCTCCAGCCCCCGGTTCCTGGCGGAGGACACGCCCCGGTTTTCTTGGGATATATATATGACACGGCTGTCGGTTTCTGCGTATGCCCTGCAGATTTCCGGGCTGCGGTCCGTGGAGCCGTCGTTCACCAGTATAATCTCAAAGTCGCTGTATGCGGAGGCAAGCACCGAATCGATGCAGCGGTGCAGATAGAATTGTGCGTTGTACACGGGAATGATTACGGATATCAAGTTTCCAGCCCTCATTTCTATATGGATTACAATTCATCATAGTATATTTTAGGAGAAAAGGCAAGTTATGTTCACATTTGTAGTCACATGCTATAACCAGGCCCAGGTCGTCCTGCAGGCGCTGGAGAGCGTCAAATATCAGATTAAGAAATTCGGCCA
>CAOOJO010000272.1 GCA_948496895.1 uncultured Acetatifactor sp.
GGAGAGCATCCGGAAGAAAGACGAATTCGTAATAGACTACATAGCGGCCCACCCGGAGGACAGCGGCATCATCTACTGCGCCACCCGGAAGAATGTGGACAAGCTTTTCGAGGCCCTGTCCAAAAGGGGCGTCCCCGTCACCAGATACCATGCGGGCATGGACAATGAGGCCAGGAAGAAGAGCCAGGACGACTTCATCTATGACCGCGCCCCTGTCATCATAGCCACCAACGCTTTCGGCATGGGCATCGACAAATCCAACGTGAGGTACGTCATCCACTACAACATGCCCCAGAGCATGGAGAACTACTACCAGGAGGCCGGCCGCGCCGGGCGTGACGGGGAGCCGTCCCAGTGCATCCTGCTCTTCTCGGCCCAGGATATGGTCATCGACAGGTTCCTGCTGGAGAAAAAGGACTTCTCCGGCCTGGACGAGGAGGAGACGGAGCTGATAAAGCAGCGGGACATGCGCCGCCTCCAGGTCATGGAGGGGTACTGCCGGACCGCCGGTTGCCTGCGCAATTACATCCTCAACTATTTCGGGGAAAAGGCCGTCACGCCCTGCGACAACTGCGGCAACTGCCACCGGGAATACCAGGAGCAGGACATGACAGCCCAGGCCAAGCAGGTCATCAACTGCGTGGCGGAGACAAAGGGCCGCTATGGCCTCACCATCGTCCTGGGGACTCTGATGGGGGCGGACAGGGCAAGGCTGCGGGAGCTGGGCACCGTGGATTATAAGACATACGGGGCGCTGAAGGACTACAGGGAGCCCCAATTGCGGAGCCTGATCAGCCAGATGGTGGAGGAGGGCTACCTGTACCAGACCCAGGAACAGTACAGCGTGCTGAAGATGGGGGACATCGCCCCTCTGCGGGATGAAAGCACCCGGGTGATGATGCGCATTTACCAGGAGAAGGAGCCGGAGAGGAGACTGGACGGAAGGAACTCGGAGAAAAAGAAGGCTCCCCGCAGGAGCACGGACGCCCTTACCTCCGCAGGCTACGACCTGTTCGAAGTGCTGCGCAAGCTCCGCCTGGAAATCGCCAGGGAGGAGTCGCTGCCGCCCTATATCATCTTCAATGACAAGACGCTGATTGACATGTGCATAAAACTGCCGAAAACCGCAGAAGATTTATTGAAAGTCTCCGGCGTGGGGGAAAGGAAGCAGGAGAAATACGGGGACAGGTTCCTGAGCGCCATAGCGTCCTTTGTGGAATCCCACCCCCATTCGGTGACCACCATCCAGAGCCCTGCCGCAGACCAGGCGGACAGAGGAGGGAGCACAGGCCCGTCAGGCAGCGGGGACGGCGCAGGTCAGGACAGGCCAGCCGCGAGGCCTGCCAGGACGAGGAAGGAGAGGCGAGGGAAGAAGCCTCCTTTTTACCTGGCAGAGGGCGATGCGGAGGAATTCCAATACCGGGATTTATGCTACATCAGCGAAATCAAGGAAGAGCTTAACCGCATCTGTACCGTGGATGGGGTGCGAAAGGCCAGCATAGGCATCATATGGGAGTACCTGGTGTCCCAGGAGCTGACTTATGAGAAAGACACCGGTGGCGTATTCAAAAAGATGCCGACTCCGAAGGGGACAGAGCACGGGATTGTGCTGGAAAACAGGACAAGCCCGTCAGGAGCGTCCTACCAACTGATGAAATACCCGCCCAGGGTGCAGAAGATGATAGTGGAGTGGCTGATTGGACCCAGGGCAGCACAGGACGAAGACGAAGGTATAATATTGCCTGCTGAGAGCCGGGAGAAAAAATTCTCCGCCAGTGCAGAAGGAATTCCCGCGAACACAGAGAAAGCCATGGCCAGCGCAGAGCCTGGTGGCAGCAGAGACGCTTTCGGGAATCCGGAGACAAGGCCTTCGGATAAGCCTGAATTCGTCAATCCGGGATTCGACAAGCCAAAATCTGATAAGCCGAAATTCGACAGAGCGGAGTTCAACCGGGCCAGGAACCGTCCGGACGGGGCGGGCGCGGCCTGGAGCGCGGAGGAGGACGAGCGGTTGAAGCAGGAGTTCCAGGAAGGAATGACCATGGCGGAAATGGCCAGGCGTCACAGCAGGACCAGAGGCGGCATCAAAGCCAGGCTGAAAAAGCATGGCCTGATAGAGATGTAGCGATAAATGTAATAATATGTAGTGACAAAAATGTAGCGATGACAGAGCAGAAATGGAGGAAAAAAGTATGTTGGAGACAGGAACAAAGGCACCGGATTTCGAGCTGCCGGATCAGAACGGGGAGATGCACAGATTGTCGGATTACGCGGGGAAGAAGGTGGTTCTGTATTTCTATCCAAAGGACAACACCCCGGGATGCACCAAGCAGGCCTGCGGCTTCTCGGAGCGGTATCCCCAGTTTACGGAAAAGGGGGCGGTGGTGCTGGGAGTCAGCAAGGACACCGTGGCATCCCACAAGAAATTCGAGGAAAAGTACGGCCTGGCGTTCACATTGCTGGCCGACCCGGAGCGGAAAGTCATCGAAGCCTACGATGTGTGGAAGGAAAAGAACAATTACGGCAAGGTTTCCATGGGCGTGGTGCGCACCACCTACCTGATTGATGAGAAGGGCATCATCGTCAAGGCCAATGACAAGGTAAAGGCGGCGGACGACCCGGAGAAGATGCTGGGTGAGCTGTGAAATAATGAAAATAATGAAATAACCGTATTGTCCGCGAAAAAACAGTGGATTTTTCAGAAGAATTGTGTATAATAAGCATAGAGGCCCATACAGCCTCTATAGAACTGTTTTTGGCCGACGAGGCCGCACGCGGAAAGATAATTTGACCGACGAGGTCGCTCTGGCCCGCCAGAGCAGGGCACGGTTAGCGCCGTGCCCTTTTTCTTTACAGAGAAATTCTTGACAAATGGAGAAAATATGTTGAAAGAATATCTGAAATCACAAAACAGGACTAATGAGGAAATCATTGCAAATACATTCAGTTCTGATGAAGCTATCCGTTTTTCTAAGTCAGATTATCGCTGGGCTGACAACAAAAGGAAGCCATTTCGGCATATGCCTGTGAGGAAAGGCGAGATATATCAGTTTGAGTTTGGGAAAAATTATATTCCAGAGATGTCTTATGAACATAGGGGTATCGTAATCGGCGTTAAGCAAAAGCTGCTTTATGTTCTCCCGATTTTTTCTTACGATGCAGACAAACATGTTGACGTTTACCATCCAGTAGATTATCCGGATTCTAAAAGCGATATGTTCCTATTGAAAAACAGCGAATTTTCATTCATAAAGCATCATTCAGTATTGAAACTGAACGATATCAGGACTGTCAGTGTCAACAGGATACTTTATCAACACAGCGGAAGGATTGCCCCATCATCGGATACATATAAAAAAATAGAAAGACTGGTAATGCTAAAATATTTTCCTGAATTTTGTCATGATTTTGAACAGAAAACCCAAATGAGCATAGTTTTACAGAAAAGGCTGGATGAAGCAGAGGAAGAAAAAAATATATTAAGAATGGAAAACGGAAAGCTCATGGATGAACTGAAAGCTTTAAAAGAGCGGCTTAGCGCGTTGGAAGACAATGAAAGCAGAAAGTAGTTGAGAGGTCCCCAAATGATAAAGATAGCCGTCTGCGATGACGATGAAAAAAACCTGAGAAACACCCTGAAGCTGCTGGAACAGTACAAAAAGCTCCCCCTCTCCGCGGATGCCTACACCAGCGGCGAGGCCCTGCTGGACGCCGGGAAAAAGTACGACATCCTGCTGCTGGACATCGACATGCAGGGCCTGGACGGCATTGAGACCGCCAGGCGCATCCGGGAGGCCGACAAGGAGGTGAAGCTGATCTATATCACCAATTACAGCGACTACACCATCTTCGCCTTTGGGGTGCACGCCTTCGCCTACCTGCTCAAGCCCCTGAAAGCCCAGGAGCTGTACGCTCAGCTGGACGAGGCCTGCGCCTATGGCCTGTCCGGCCCGGAGCCGGAGCTGGAGTTCCAGACAAAAGAGGGAATCCTGCGCACCGTCCCCTCGAAGATTCTCTGCTTCGAATACCTGGGCCGCCAGGTGGTGATGTACACAGCCCAGGGGCAATGGCATCTGAAACGCCAGATCACCCAGCTGGCCCGGGAGATGGAAAGCTATGGATTCGCCATGCCCCACAAAAGCTTCGTGGTGAACCTGTATGCGGTACAGCGCATCCATGGATATGAAATCACGCTCACAGACGGAAAGACCATCCCCCTGTCCCAGAAGAAATCCGCCGGATTCCGCAGGGCGCTGAACGAATACCTGGCGGAGGAAAGGGGGCATGGAGCATGGAAATCCTGATTTACATCGTGTTTCCCTGCGTGGGAAGCGTCTTCCTTTTAGGGGGCATGTTCTATGCCGCTTACCGGATGTCAGGGCGGACGGGAATGTCAGGACAGGAGAGAATGCCCCGGCGGGAAGGCGCGGCGGAGGGCAAAGCCATGCCCTGGTGGAAAAACCTCCCCCGGCGGGCCCTGGGCATCATACCTGCATATATACTGGTATGCGTAGCCCTTTCCAGCCTGGGAAGCACCTGGGTGAACCTGGCTACCCTCTTCCTGTTCCCCCTGATAGCATGTTGGGCCTATGGCACGCCAGGAATCTACTGCCTGTACTACCTCATCCTGTCCGTGGCTGTATGGCTTACGGACATAGCGGGAGTGCTGGCGCTCCAGATGCTCCTGGCCAGGGGGATCCTGTACCTGAACTCGCCGGGGCTCCAGTACATCCTCATGGTGA
>CAOOJO010000273.1 GCA_948496895.1 uncultured Acetatifactor sp.
CCGCCAGGTTGAGCGGGGTCTGCCCACCAAACTGGGCGATGACGCCCAGGGGCTGCTCCTTTTTGTAGATGCTCAGCACGTCCTCCAAAGTCAGGGGCTCGAAGTACAGCTTGTCCGAGGTGTCGTAGTCCGTGGACACGGTCTCGGGGTTGCAGTTCACCATGATGGTCTCGAAGCCCAGCTTCTTCAGAGCCAGGGAGGCGTGGACGCAGCAGTAGTCGAACTCGATGCCCTGGCCGATGCGGTTGGGGCCGCCGCCCAGGATCATGACCTTGGGCCTGTCTGTGCGGATGGGGTTCTTGTCCGGGGCGTTATAGGTGGAGTAATAGTAAGCGCTGTCCGGCGTGCCGCTTACATGGACGCCCTCCCAGCTCTCCTCCACCCCCAGGGCCATGCGGCGCTCCCGGATCTCCTGCTCCGGCAGATCCAGGAGGATGCTTAAATATTTGTCCGAGAAGCCGTCCTTCTTGGCCTGAATCAGAATCTCGTCGGCGGGAAGCTGCCCTCTGGATTCCAGCAGCGCGTTCTCCTCCTCCACCAGCTCCGCCATCTGTTCGATGAACCATTTCTTTACATGTGTGATTTCGTGCAGCTCTTCCACGGTGGCGCCCTTTTTCAGGGCCTCGTACATGGCGAAATGGCGCTCGCTGGAGGGCGTGGCCAGCATCCGGCAAAGCTGCTCCTTTGACTTCTCCTGGAGCTTTGGAATCTGCCCCAGCCCGTATCTGCCGGTCTCCAGGGAGCGGATGGCCTTCTGGAAGGCTTCCTTATAGTTCTTACCGATGCTCATGACCTCGCCCACGGCCCGCATCTGGGTGCCCAGCCTGTCCTCCACGCCCTTGAACTTCTCGAAGGCCCAGCGGGCGAACTTGATGACCACGTAATCGCCGTCCGGTACATATTTATCCAGCGTACCGTATTTTCCGCAGGGGATGTCCTTTAAGGTCAGGCCTGCCGCCAGCATGGCGCTGACCATGGCGATGGGGAAGCCTGTGGCCTTGGAGGCCAAAGCGGAGGAGCGGGAGGTGCGGGGGTTGATCTCTATGACGATGACGCGGTCGCTGACGGGATCGTGGGCGAACTGCACGTTTGTGCCGCCGATGACCTGGACGCTCTCCACGATGGCGTAGGCCTGGCGCTGGAGCCTTTTCTGCAGCTCCTCAGAGATGGTGAGCATGGGGGCGGCGCAGAAGGAGTCGCCGGTGTGCACGCCCATGGGGTCGATGTTCTCGATGAAGCAGACGGTGATCATGTTGCCCTCCGCGTCCCGGACCACCTCCAGCTCCAGCTCCTCCCAGCCCAGGATGGACTCCTCCACCAGCACCTGGCCCACCAGAGAGGCCTGGAGCCCTCTGGCGCAGACGGTGCGCAGCTCGTCCTTATTGTACACCAGGCCGCCGCCTGCGCCGCCCATGGTGTAGGCCGGGCGCAGGACTACCGGGTATCCCAGCCTGTCGGCGATGGCCAGGGCCTCCTCCACGGTGTAGGCCACCTCGCTGCGGGCCATCTCTATGCCTAAGGCGTTCATGGCGTTCTTGAACTCGATCCTGTCCTCGCCCCGCTCTATGGCGTCCACCTGGACGCCGATGACCTTCACCTGGTACTTGTCCAGGATCCCCGCATTCGCCAGCTCCGCGCACAGGTTCAGGCCGGACTGCCCGCCCAGGTTGGGCAGCAGCGCGTCCGGGCGCTCCTTGGCGATGATCTGCTCCAGGCGCTCCTTGTTCAGGGGCTCGATGTAGGTCACGTCCGCCGTCTCCGGATCCGTCATGATGGTGGCGGGGTTGGAATTCACCAGCACGATTTCATAGCCCAGCTTCTTCAGGGCCTTGCAGGCCTGGGTGCCGGAGTAGTCGAACTCACAGGCCTGGCCGATGATGATGGGGCCGGAGCCGATGATGAGCACTTTGTTGATGTCTGTTCTCTTTGGCATATATTGTCCTCCTGATTGGCGTCGATTCGTTTTTCTTCTGAAACATTATAGCATCGAAGCGGAAAGAATGCAATTTTGTAATTCAAATTTATTTGTGCGCTTTTTCAATCACACATTCATGCGCCTTTGTCTTTCTATTATAATTCACTCCTACCAGCAGGAGATTGCCCTGGTACTCTTCCAGGCTCCTGCAGTACTCTTTCCGTTTTATCTGCTCCAGAGCCCCTTTGGCATTTTTGTCCCACTTCAGTTCCACCACCAGGGCCGGCTTCTCCGGGAAGCGCCTCCTGGGCAGGAATACCAGATCCGCAAAGCCTTTTCCTCCAGCCGGCTCACGGTGCATGGTATAGAAATTCCTCGCCGCATATAACGCCAGGGAAATGGTATAGCTCAGCGCGTTTTCATCGTTATACTGGATATGGGAGGTCTCGAAATGCGCCTCTCTCATGCGCTCCGCAACCTCCTCGGAGCGGCCCTGCCAGATAGCGTTCAGGGTATCCGCGGAATTCCTCAATGCCCTTGACACCTCCCCCCAGTCGGACACGGACACTGCATTCACATACTCAAAGCGCACTTCGCTGTTGGGGATGAACACACATCTGTTCACCTGGTCATATCCCAGGTAACCCAGATGAATCAGCAGCGTAAGGACATCGTCCTCCGTCCTGAATGTCGCCATGTCATTGGTAAAGCTCTCTGTATTTACCGGCACCCGCTCTCCCGCAATCATGCTTAAGACATCCTCCTTCAGGCTGTGGAAATCCAGGTCGATGTACACCTGCAGGGCCTCAAAGGTCTCCGTCTGGTTCCAGTAATTTCCGATTTTGCCAAAGCGCATGCAGCTGACCACGGAGCGGGGGCTGTAGATGGAAGGTTCCTCCTCAAAGGAATATCCGTCATACCAGTTTTTGATTTCTTCCATCTCCATCCCATATCTCTCGCAGAGCCCTCTTACCTCGCTCTCCGTGAAACCGACATAAGAAGCCAGGGGCCCCGGGGCAAGCATGGTGAACTCATCGAACATGTTCAGGGCGGAATGGGTGCCGTACTTCCTGACAGGCAGAATCCCCGTCATATAGGCGAGGTGGATGTATCCTTTGTCTTTTATCAAATCCCGCAGAAAATCAAGGTACTGCTCCTGTGCGCCCTTCTCTGTCTTGAACTCA
The DNA here is from genome assembly GCA_948496895.1 of uncultured Acetatifactor sp. Lineage (GTDB taxonomy): Bacteria > Bacillota > Clostridia > Lachnospirales > Lachnospiraceae > Acetatifactor. The sequence goes on from CAOOJO010000273.1 coordinate 3,100, forward strand.
CGGAAAACGCAGTCCCATTCATCAATGATGACCACAAAGGGGCATCCTGTCTTCCCATAGATGTCCTGCATGGTCCTTGTCAGATTTGTATTGTCAAAATAACGGATATCTGCGTATTTCTCCAACAGCTCCCACAGGACGCTTCGCCGTATCAGATCCAGCATCCCGTCCATGTCCCCGCTCTGGCTCAGGAACTCCTGCATATTCAGGAAGATGGTGTCATACTGGTTCAAGAATTTCCTAAAGTCTGTGCTCCTCGCAATCTCAAAGGGAGCAAACAGCTCCCGGGAGTCGCAGCCGCGGCTGTAGTAAGCGGCCAGCATGGCAGCCGCCATGGACTTTCCGAAACGGCGGGGACGGCTTACGCACAGGCAGCTCTGCATGGTGTTCAGAACCTTGTTGGTATATTTCAGCATCCCTGTCTTATCTACATAAATCTCGGAATTCACTATCCTGCAAAACCCCTCGTTGCCCGGATTCAGATAATTTCCCATCTGCCGCCTCCTTCTGCTGATGAGCATTTCCTCTGCTTTTTATTATACGATAGGAAAAATAAGGAGACAACCATAAATTGCGCCGTAGAACTTTTTCTGCGCCATTCATTGCATTTATACCCGCTTGATGCTATATTGGATTTAGTAAATATCTTTGCTTTAATGACAGGAAAGGAGATTCATATGATTCACATCACGCTTGCCGGGACTGACTTATTCTTTGATGAAGCCAATCTGCATGTATCCATGACCCGGAATGGAACGGATTGGAGCTGGGAGCCGGACTACAAGCCCGTATTCTCTGTCGGAGCACAGGAAATCCCCTTTCAGGCTGCCGCCCTCATCTCCCATGAGGTGCGCCAGACCGGGCTGGGGAAAGGCATCCTCTCCCGCTATGAGGGCTTTGCCCTGGAGGAGAAAGAGACCGGCTTAAGCTTCTGCACCTATGTGTGGATCGAGGGGGCTACGGGGGACGTGTTCTTCGAGTGGATCCCCCTGGGGGAGGACGGCTCCGGCATCCAGTCCGTCACCTGGCCCGGGCCCATGGCCTTCCGGGAGAAAAGGGAGGACTGGTACACGCTGCTGAACTACCATCAGGGGCTCCTGATTCCCAATACCTGGGAGACGGAGCTGGGGAAGCTCCCCTTTGACGGTTTCCTGTGCTCCGCCGCCAACTACATGCCCTGGTTCGGCCAGGTGAAGGCCGGAAACGGGTACATCGCCATCTGCGAGCAGCCCTGGGACTGCGCTTTCTATGCGGAGCATCCCGCCGGAGGGCCCTACACCAGGGCAGGGGTGCGCTGGAAATCCAGCCTGGGGGCAATGCGCTACCGCAGGGTCATGCGCTATACGCTGTTGAATGGCTGCGACTACAATGACATCTGCAAGGTGTACCGCAGCTATGTGAAGGAAAAGGGCCTGTTCTGCAGCCTGAAGGAAAAGGCGGCGAAGGCCCCCGGGGTGGACCGGCTGATCGGAAGCCTCTTCCTCCACCGGGGAATCAAGAATCACGTCTGCCCTGAATCCTCCATGTACGACGCGGAGCATCCCGGCAAATACGACCGGGTGGTGCCCTTCCGGACTCGGACGGAGGAGGTCAAAGCCCTCCACGCCCAGGGCTTCGAGAAGCTCTACCTGCATCTGGACG
>CAOOJO010000274.1 GCA_948496895.1 uncultured Acetatifactor sp.
TGGCGGGGCGCTCCGGCCAAGACGCTGGCGTAGTCCTTTTCCTCCATGGTGGCGGTCTCATAGGCCACGGCGGCGTCCACATGCGCTGTCGTGTCGTAGCCCACCATGACGCTGGCCACGGCGGGCCTGGTCAGGCAGTAATGGATGCACTGCACAGGAGTCAGCGCCACGCCGAAGGGGGAGCTCTCCGCGGAGAACAGCCTGCCGCCGGCATAGCCCTTCATGACCGTGATGCCTACCTCATTCTGCTCGCAGAGCCGATAGGCTTCCGCCCTCTCGGGGTCGATGCCGCCCAGGCCCTCGTCGTAGGTCTCCGCGAAGAAGTCGTCGATGTTCTCCGTGGGAGGCAGCATGTCGAAGGCCGGGTTGACGCTGAACAGGATCATCTCCACGACGCCGCTTAGGGCCGCCAGCTTGGCCACGGCAGGGTTGTGGGTGCTCATGCCGATGTGGCGGATGGTTCCCGCCTCTTTCAGCCCCCGGACATATTCCAGGAATTCCCCCTCCATGATCTTATGGAACTCTCCGGGCTCGTCCACGAAATGGATCATGCCTAAGTCTATGTAGTCCGTCTGCATCCTGTCCAGGAGATCCTGGAAGGCGGCCTTTACCTTGGGCAGCTCCCTGGTGCGGACGTACTGGCCGTCCTGCCAGGTGGAGCCGATGTGGCCCTGGATGTACCATTTCTCCCGGCTTCCGGCGATGGCGCTTCCGATGTTGGTGCGCACGTTAGGCTCGGACATCCAGCAGTCCAGGATGTTGATGCCCGCCTCCTGGCAGCGACTGATGATCTGCCTGACTTCGTCCGCGTTGTGGCGCTCCAGCCATTCGCCGCCCAGGCCGATCTCGCTGACCATCAGCCCCGTCTTTCCTAATTTCCGATAATTCATGTACGGTTCCTCCTTGCAGTTGGTATTGTCGTCCTTTATCCTTTGTACGCTGACGTCACGCGATCTGCGCCAGACGCTCCTTGACTTTCCTGAGCTCGCCTTCCAGTAGGTTGACGCGAACCAGGAGCAGTTCCTTTTCGCTTTCCACTTTCAGCGCATCGTTCAGCTTTCGGCTTAAATCCTGATGTCCCTCGGCAATTATTCTGATATTGCGGTTGGTCTCGTTTTCAAGGGTCAGCTCGATGCTGGTGGTGCGCCGCTTGAGCTCAGTGTTACATTGCTCTAGCCTTTGCACAGCCTCCTCGATAGCCGAAGTACGCCGCTTGAGTTCCTGAATGTCCTCCTGGATGGCCTGGATAGGCTGGAGCAGTTCAGCTATCGCCTGCAGATCCTCCTTCGTCAATGCCATGTTATCACCTCCTTGCTTCGTAAATGATGCTCATTATCCGCTATCTGGTGTAAGTGTTAAAAGTATACCACATCCGCCCTGTGAAGTCTATTGCATCTGGAGGTAAAGTTTTCCTTGATTTTGCCGAAATAGAAATCAGATAGATTGTATCCTGATAAGAAGGGCACAGTCTGTAGAAGAAACAGACAGGGCATCAAAGGACGATGCGTAAAAAGCTATGGAGGGCAGAAGATGGAAAAAATAGGAAGCTATTACCAGAGCGCGATTTATGAGAAGACGGCGCAGGCTGCGAAGGACGCGGACAGGGCCAGGGCCGGCAGCGCGAAGAAAGCAGGCGGCGCGGAAGAGAGCAAGAAGGCTCCTGTCTTGAGCAAGGCGGCCCAGAACCTGCTGAAGGAGCTGAAGAAGACCTACAGCAACATGGACTTCATCGTGGCCGATTTCGAGACGGACGAGGAGGCGGCTTCCCTGATGTCAAGGGGCACGGCCGAGTACAGCGCTCTGTTCACCCCGGAGGAGCTGGAGAAGATGGCCGCGGACGAGGACGTGAAGAACAAGAACCTGAAGGTTCTGGACAATGCCGTGTCCAAGCTGGACGAAGTGAAGAACCAGCTTGGCGACAAGGCGGACGACATCACCCGCATCGGCATCTCCTTCGACGACAACGGAGAGGTCTCCTTCTTCGCGGAGCTGGAGAAGAACAGCGAGAAGCAGCGCGAGCGCATCGAAAAACAGCGCGAAGATAAGAAGGAAGCCGCAAAGGAAGCAGGTAAAGCTGAGGCCGCGGAGTATCTGGCCCACGGAAAGGCCACCGGCAAGCGCACCACCGTGTACGCCTCCACCGTGGAGGAGCTGGCGGAAAAAATCAGCCAGGTGGACTGGAGTACCATAAAGGAAGAGCGCCAGAGTACAACGGGTCAGCGTTTTGACTTCACGGTATAGTTTTTTTGGAAAGAAAGCGGATAACCATTGGTTATTTTGCATAAAAAAAGCTTCGTAGTGTCATCATAGTTGCATGGACATCTGTGATGGCACTATTGTTGCGCACAGACAGGAAAGAAAGGGAGAGAAAATGAAAAAGAGATTGTTGGGCATTTTGTTGGTAGCAGTAATGGCAGTATCGCTGGCGGCCTGCGGGGACAAGGAATCATCCCAGGATACCGCGAACCAGAGCCAGGAGACAAGCCCCGCCCAGGAGAGCAGCCAGGAGGAAGAGGGCGCTGGCGCGGAGAGTGGAGAGCTTCTGGACGTTTCCGGGAAGCACCATGTGGAGATTACCGTGAAGGATTACGGCACCATTTCCGTGGAGCTGGACGGGGACGCGGCGCCGATCACGGTGGAGAATTTCCTGAAGCTGGCGGGGGACGGCTTTTATGACGGACTGACTTTCCACCGCATAATGTCGGGCTTTATGATACAGGGCGGTGATCCCCTGGGCAACGGCAGAGGCGGCTCCGACAAGCAGATCAAGGGCGAGTTTTCCGAGAACGGGGTGGAGAACAACCTGTCCCACACCAGGGGGGCCATCTCCATGGCGCGTTCCCAGGCAATGGACAGCGCCAGCTCCCAGTTCTTCATCGTCCATGCCGACAGCACCTTCCTGGACGGACAGTACGCCTGCTTCGGATATGTGACGGAGGGCATGGAGGTGGTGGACGCCATCTGCGACGCCATCCCTGAGGAGGCCTTTATTCCCGACAGTAATAACACAGTGGAAAGCCAATATCAGCCTGTCATTGAGAGTATAAAAGTTATCGATTGACAAAATATGTGTTAATATTTTGTACAAAACACCACAATTTCCGCATGCGCATATTTCACAAAAATGCACTGGTTTCGTAAAAAGTGCTAACATTTTTATGTTTAATCTGTTATAATATGGGTATAACATATAGTGGAGGTATTGTTGGTCAGCAGGTATGCGGAAAGTGAGGTTCAGGTGTTTCAGATAGGAGATTATGTGATTTGCAGCAATAAGGGCGTCTGTATGGTAGAGAATATCACCGTCCTCAATATTTCGGGCGTGGATAAGGAGAAACAGTACTATATCCTGAAACCCCTATATTCGGCGGGGAGCACTGTGTATGTGCCGGTGGACTCCCAGAAGGACCATACGATGCGCAAGGTATTGGAGCGGACGGAGGCAGAGCGGCTCATAGGGACGATTCCGGAGATTCCACTATTAGTCATCACAAATGACAAAATGACAGAGCAGACATACAAGGAATGCATGAAGTCCAATGACTGTGCGGAGCTGGTGAAGCTCATCAAGACCATACACCAGCGCAAGCTAAAGCGCCTTCAGGCAGGCCGGAAGGTCACTGCGGTGGATGCGAAGTATTCTCACCTGGCGGAGGAGAATCTATACGGCGAACTGGCAGTGGCGCTGGACATGAGCCGGGAAGAGGTAGGCGGCTATATCACGGCGGCTATCAACAGCCCGAAGGCCAAGTGATTCCCGCGTGGCCAAAAAAGTGCTTTACTTTTCGGGGGAAAGGTATTATGATGGAAGAAAGGGATGCCATATCCCTTTGAGAAAGCGTTGATGAGAAGAGTAGGATGCGAAACGCCTCCAGAGAGAGCCGCCCGGGAGACCGGTGCTGTGAGCGGCTTAAGCGCGAAGCATTTGAAGACCGTCTCGGAGCGGCCCTTAATCGGGCACGGAGGCTCCCGTTACGAGCAAATGAGTGGCGGCCAGGAGTTCCCGGCTGCAACAAGGGTGGAACCGCGTTTATGGAATCCAGCGATAGAGTGATGGAGAAAACGTCCCTTGCAATTTTAGATTGCAGGGGGCTTTTTTGTGCGCCGCATTCCCCTGGCGGATTGCAGCCGACAATAGACAGCGACAATATTTATAAAAGGGATAGAAAAGGAGAGGACAGGAAATGGAAGAATTCAAAGAGAAGTGCAGAAAGCTGAAGGAGACCTGCTTCGACGGAGAGGTGACCATGACGAAGACCACCCTCTGGATGATTGCGGGCCTGTGCCTGCTGGCCGGAATCATCCGCGGGCTGCGGATGGCGCCCATGACCCACGGCGTCATCATCGGCTGCGGTAACGGGAACGGCAGTGGCTGCGGCAATGGAGACGGCAGCGGCTGTGAGGCCGGCACCGGGAAGCTGGGGCAGGAAAAGGAAAAGAAGGGTTGCGGCTGCAGAAGGGCCTGTAAAAAGGGAAAGGAGAAGAGACAGAGATGAAAATCACATTGAAGGACGGCTCCGTAAAGGAGTATGAAAGCGCCATGAGCGTATATGACATTGCCCTTGACATCAGTGAGGGGCTTGCAAGAGCCGCCTGTTGCGGCAAGGTGGACGGCAAGGTAGTGGATCTGCGGACGGTAATCGACAGGGACTGCGAGCTGAGCATCTGCACGGCCAATGACCCGGAGGGCCTGGCCACCATCCGCCATACCGCGTCCCATGTGCTGCCAC
>CAOOJO010000275.1:0-1142 GCA_948496895.1 uncultured Acetatifactor sp.
ATCTCCCCGCAGAGACGCGATATTCCAGTCTCTGCGTTTCCGCAGCCAGTCGTTTTCACTGTTGATCTCCCCTATCCGATTATTGGAAAACAGCAGCATCATATGGTTTCTGGAATACTGCAGCTCTCTGTCGCAGGTTTTTCGGATATTCTGCAGAAAGCTTTGATTGGATACGTCCGTCTGTCCCTTTATCACATGGTAGGCGTATAAATAGAAGATAACGGCCAGACAGACCGGTATCATCAGAATGAAGATATAAGAGTAAAACTGCTTCCAGTAATAAGTCCCTCTTTTGCGCATGCTTCTCCCCGCCGTCTTTTTATGTTTTCCCCTTTCTATTTTAAGGGAGAATGCGGCGGATTGAAATATACAATAACGCGAATCGGTTGGCATTTTGTGGAATTGTGATTATTTCCGCTCTTCCATTCGAGCAGGCTTGAAACTACTCTTTTTCAAGCGCATCCAAGATTTCCAGATTTCCATGGGGATTTTCGGTCTGTTCAGGGCGCGCCCCTCCCTCTGCCCGGTTCCCGTTCGGCATAGCCGTCGGCTTTGAAATCTCCAGCGTCATGGAGGTCTCAATCCCGCCTACGTTCATCGTCAAGACCAATACCCTGGAGCCATCCGGCTTTACGATGACTTCGGTATCTGTCTTCGAGTCCTCTTCCTCCTGTCCATCTTTCCGGGTGGATGCAGACTCGGATTCTGCGTCTTTTGCCATGGCCTTTTCCGCTATTGTCTCTGCGGTCTGTTCATTCCCTTCCGCAGAGGCATCCAGTTCAGGCATCTCCTCTTCTGCCACCGCCTGGAAGCGCCGCATTCTTTCATATAGCTCCATTGCAGATGTCTGCCCTGTTGAAGTGTATTTTACACTGCTGCTTTCATGCAATTGCTGGAAATAGCTCTTTGCGGTAGCTGATTCGCCTCTTCCCGCTTCATTGCTCTTTTTATAAAGATATGCCTCGCTATATCCAAATCCTTTTTCTCTCACACAGAACCCCATTCCCATCTGCCCCTTTCTTCAAGTTCCTTCTTATCCCAGAACATCTTTCTTCCCGAAATATTCTTATCCGGGAAGATGCTTCGTCATAATTATCGGTCGAAAATCTATGCAATGAAGCAAAATGGAACGAAACACCTCA
>CAOOJO010000275.1:1152-4714 GCA_948496895.1 uncultured Acetatifactor sp.
CCTTTCTATAAATCCGATATAACTGTACAGTTTTTTGAAGCCGAAGATACGCAATTTCTAAAACGGCAGCACTGGGGGGATGTTCTCCTTCCTCCCGGCGCTGCCGCATTCTTATTTCAATTCCTGTATTCCTTACTTCCCTTCCGCCATCTTCAGCTGGGCCGTCACCAGCCCATAGTAAATCCCCTTCTTCTCCAGCAGCTCATTGTGCGTCCCAATCTCCGCGATGCCATGCTTGTCAATCACTACGAGCCTGTCAGCATTCCGCAGAGTGGAGAGCCTGTGAGCGATGGCAAAGGTAGTCCTCCCCTTCACCAGCCGGTCAAGGGCCTGCTGGATCAGGAACTCGCTCTCTGTATCCAGGGCCGATGTGGCCTCGTCCAGAATCAAAAGCCTGGGATTGTTCAGGATGGCCCTGGCGATGGCGATTCTCTGCCGCTCTCCGCCGGAGAGGTTGTAGCCATGCTCTCCCACGTAAGTGTTGTAGCCGTCCGGCGTCTTACAGATGAAGTCATGGGCGTTGGCGGCCTTAGCCGCCTGGATGACCTCCGCCATGGTGGCGTCCTGTCTGGCGAAGCGGATGTTGGCCAGGATGCTGCCGGAGAACAGGAAAGTCTCCTGGAGCACCACGCCAATCTGGGAATGCAGGCTCTCGGCCTTCACGTCCCGCAGGTCCACGCCGTCCAGCAGTATTTTCCCCTGATCCACGTCATACAGCCGCATAATCAGGTTGATCAAAGTGGATTTCCCCGTGCCGGAGGCGCCCACCAGCCCGATCATCTCCCCGGGCTTCACCTGGAAGCTGATGTTCTCCAGCACCGGCTCATAGGTATGGTAGCCAAAGGACACCCGCTGGAAGTCGAACGCGCCCTCGATCAGGAACTCCCTGCTGTCCTCCTTGTCCTTGATGACAGGCTCCTCGTCCAGCACGTCGTAGATGCGGTTCAGGCTGGTGATCATCTGCATGACCATCCTGGGCAGATGGGTCATCCAGCTTAAGGGCCCGAAGAGATACCCGCAGTAGGTGACGAACTGCACCAGCTCGCCCAGGCTCATGTCCCCGTTCAGCACGTCGATGCCGCCGAAATACACGGCGATGTAAGACCCGGCCCCCAGCAGGAAGGTCAGTATGGGGAAAAAGATGGCCCAGAAGGTCTCGTTGCGCCTGCTGATGTCGGCATATTCCTCCGTCTTCTTCTGAAAGCGGGCCGCCTCCCTCTCCTCTTTTCCAAAGGACTTCACCACCCGCATGCCGGAGATGATGTCCTGCAGGCTGCTGGCCAGATCGTCCGACTTCAGCCACTGCTTGTGGTAGATGCTGTGGATATGGTGCCAGAACGCCTTGGTCACCACGAACACGATGATGATGAAAAGCGTGGACAGCAGCGTCATCTTCCAGCTGATCATGAACATCACGATCAGGGACACCACCATGGTCAGCAGCGTGGAGAACATGTCTCCGAACACCTCTTCCATGAAGCCGCGGATCTGGTTGGTGTCCCGGGAGACGCGGTTGAGCAGCTCTCCCGGCTTCCTGTTGTTGATGAAGGACAGGGAGAGGGACTGTATCTTATAGTAGAGCTTGCGCCGCAGGCTCATGCTCAGGGCGCTCCCCAGGGACACACACTGCCAATAGCGGTACACATCCAGCAGGATGCGGCCGATGAGCATGGCAAAGGTGATGCCGATGAAGATCCACAGCTCCCGCCAGCCGCCGTTCCCGGTAGACAGCGTGCCGTCAATGAATTCACGCTGTACCAGAGGTATGGCCATGTTCATGGCGGAAATCAGGGCCATCAGCAGGGAGATCAGCAGCAGCTTCCCCACATATTCCCCGCAGAGGGCCATGAATTTCTTCAAAATGTCCGCCTTGCCCTCGCAGTAGGGGCATTTGCTGGTGCCGGGAAGGGCCCGGCCGCATTTCTCGCAGTATTTCTCATATTCCAGGCTCACCACCTGCTCCGGCTTCTCCCCTGTCCCAAGGGACTCGATGACGGACTGTGCACCTCTTGCCAGATAGGCCACGCGGACGATGTGCCGCATGGAAAAGCGCGCCGCGCAGACGACCTGGCCGTCCTTCTTCGTCACGACGACGATGCCGCTGTGCACCTGGTGCTCGCACTTGATCTTCTCGCATTCCGCCAGCGGAAACTGTGCGGAGAGCTCATCGCCCTGCAGCACCAGGAAACGCGTCCCCGTCACCACCAGGAAGATCGTCCCGGCGTAAGCCTCCCTGGCCTGCATCTTCCGGCTGTCGAATTCCAGGTCTACGGGCACGCAGTACAGCACCTCTTCCCCGGCTTCCAGCCCCAGGGCCTCCCGCTGGGGCCCCGTCAATGTATACAAAAGTTTCATAGAATCCTACATGCCTTTCCATGGCCCGTAACCAGCCGGGCCATCCGTAAATTTTCCCATAGCCAGCGCCGCTGGCCGTTTCATGCCCTGGATGCGCAAGAAACCTTACCCATTCCTGCCAATGCTTATATGAAGAGATCCAGCTTCTTGCGCTCCATGACGCCCAACTGGTAGAAATCGGGAATCTCATATCGGTTTCCGTCGATGTCCGTCACCAGCAGCCTGGAGTCGCTCAGATGGATCACGGCATCGCCGCTCATCTGTGTGGTGAAGCGGCAGGCCCCAAAGGTGGTGACTACATTCCAGTAGGCGTAGCCGTACTCGTCCTTCACGTCCAGCACCTTGGTGATGACGGGCCTGAAATAGCGCAGCTTGATCTGCTCCCGCAGCATCTCCTGCTGATCCTTGTCAAGCTGGGAGAGCTTCTCGATGATGCCGATCTCCTTCGCCTTCTCGTCCGCCTCCCGGATGGAGATGAATTCCTCCGGGTTCGTCAGGGGAAATGTCAGGTACACGCCCACACGGTCGTATTCCCTGGTGCCTGCTTCTGTTTCGGAATGCTGCTCTTCCCCTGCTTCCTTTACCGTCAACGCCACAAACCCGCCCTCTGTCCTGCGGAACCTGGCGTTCTCCCCCGTGAGGAAATGCATCTCCAGAAGCTCCTCCGATTCCTTCTTCAGAGCCTCCTCGTCAAATTCCTGGAGATCTAATAGGTCTTGTCTGTTATTTTCCTGTCCTTCCATATAGCTTCAATTCCATCCCTTTCCCAATCCAAAGCCTCGGTGGCTTCGGAGCCAAATTGTTTTATGTGATTGCATATCCCTGTCTATGCTTAGCCTATTCGATACCCCGCATGGCCAGGGCTTTGGTCTGCAGCTCGCTCAGCTTATAGAATGTCCCCTTCTTCGCCAGCAGCTCCTCATGGGTGCCCGACTCCGTAAGCCTGCCGTCGTCCAGCACAATCAGGTGCGTGGCGTTTCGCAGGGTGGAGAGCCTGTGGGCGATGGACAGCACTGTCCTGCCCTTCTCCAGCTTCTCCAGGGATTTCTGGATGGCCAGCTCCGTCTCCGTGTCCACCGCGGAGGTGGCCTCGTCCAGGATCAGTATCTTCGGATCCGCCAGGATGGCCCTGGCGATGGAGATCCGCTGCTTCTCCCCGCCGGAGAGCGAACGGCTGGAGGAGCCCAGGAGGGTGTCGGACCCCTCC
>CAOOJO010000276.1 GCA_948496895.1 uncultured Acetatifactor sp.
CGCGCTGTCCTGGGAGGTCCCGTCCTGCGCCGCTCCGTTCCCGCCGCTGCCGGCGCAGCCGCTGAGCATCCCCGCCAGCAAAAGGGCGGAAACCGCCGCCACATATCTGTTCTTCCGTAACATTTTCTTTTTCCTGTCAAACATATAGCACCTCAAAATCGAATTTTCCCGCACATGGCGTATTTTTGTGGTTCCAGGTTCCATTATAGCCTGAAATCCGCCCTAAGTCAATGCGCAGGGCGGAATGACGAACCGTTCGTCTTCTCGCGCCCTGCGCCTGTGTTTTTTCCTTTTCATGTCCTGGCCCTGCAACGCCATTCCCTTGGCGAGCATGGACAGCTTCTCCATGTCCCCCTCCAGGGCAAGGAGAAGCTCCTTTTTCGCCACCCCGCCCGCATATCCCGTCAGGCTGCCCTCAGACCCCACCACCCGGTGGCAGACGCTGACACGAAGCGTACATTCTCCAAAGCAGCGTCCGGCATATAATCAGCCGCCCCTCTCCCGGAAGAAAATCCAGATATGCAGCCTGTCCTCCGTATACTCCGCCGAGATGCTTCCCCCCATCTGCTCCACCAGGCTCCTGGCGATGGCCAGGCCCAGCCCGGTGGACTTTCTGGCAGACTCCACGGTAAAAAAGCGGTCGAACAGCCTGCCCACCTGTATCTCGTCCAGCCCGGGAGCCGTGTTGGCGAAGACAATCTCCCCTGTGCTTTCCAGGGTAATCTCCAAATCCCCGCCGCTGTACTTTACGGCATTCTGCAGCAGATTGGAGAATACCCGGGACAGGGCGGCACCGTCCAGCATCCGGACCACCTTCTCCTGTGGCATCCGTATCCTGGGGGTGATGCCACGCTGCGTCAAAGCGGTATAGGCCGCCGCTATGCTCTCCTCCAGCACCTGGTTCAGGACCACCGGCTCCGCGGCGGCGCTTTCCCTGGAAAGGAGGACGGAATACCGGAAAAGCTCCTCTGTCAGCAGGACCATGAGCTGGGAGCGGTTCCGTATGATATCTATATAACGTTTTATTCCATCCGATTTTTCCTCCTTTTCCAGCAGGTCAAGGTAGCCGCAGATGGCGGTCAGGGGCGTCCGCAGATCATGGGAGATATTGGTGACCGCCGCCTTCAGCTCCGCGTCCCCCTGGCAGAATCTGTGGCGCTCTTCCCGGAGCCTGCGAAGCTGTACATTGACCGCATCCGCCAGGCGGCGCATCTGCCTGTCCCTGCCGGAAATGTCGATCAGCGTGTTGGTATCGGTGGCAAGCCTGTCGGCAAAGGCCTCCGCGATCTCCCCCGCGGCCTTCCGCAGCATGTGTATTTTGAGGAGCAGCCCCAGGATAAGCAGCACAAGGATACCGATAAAGCTCCATAACCATACCATCATGACAATCCCCTCATTTCAGTCTTTCACGTCCTTTTATTTCAAATCTCTTTTCCGGAACAGGGCGCATCCCGCGCCTGTGGCCAGCAGGATGATTCCAAGGGAGTAGAGGGGAAGCCGCAGCGGGTTCACGGCCGTCATCCCGGCGCACTGGATGGCCTGCCCGCCGGGATTGATATCGTAAAGGGTCTGGACGATTTCCCGCCTCGTCCCCTCTAAGAATTTGGGGTTCGGTTCCTCGTAGGAGGACATTTCGCCATTCTCATCCAGGGAATAGTACATGTGCGTCGGCGGCGCTTCCAGCATCTGATTCAGTACCATTCCCAGCATCAGAGAGCCAAAGGCCAGCAGGATGCAGATGACAGCCGTGGCGGCCTTGTTCTGGCAGACCATGGCAATGCAGGTGAAGACAGAGGAGAGAGCCGCCGTAAGAAGCAGCACCGTAAGCGTCGTCAGCAGAACCATCTCCCCGGGGACGCAAAAGGCTCCCATCAGCGGCATCCCCACGCAAAGATAGGGCAACAGGTACGCCGCGCACATGGCAAGCCCCGCCGCGCAGCATACCACCGCATTGGCCAGGTAGATTGCCGAGCGCTTTCCGCCCACGATAATCTTGTTCCGCATGGTTCCGTCATTGTATTCCGTGCCGAGGAACAGGCTGCAGAATACCGCTATGAAAATACCTATGAACATGGCGCAGGCAAAGAATCCGTCCTCTACCCTGTCCGCATAGTTCATCTCCAGGTTATCCATGTGCAGCTTCACCGGCATGAATATCCCCCATGCCGCCATCAGTATCAAGCCGCCCCAAAATACCTTATTCTTCTTCAAACGCAGGAAATTTGCCGACAACAGTTTAGTCATTCTTCTGCCCTCCTATCAGACTGATATAATAGCTCTCCAGGCTTTCGTCCCGCTCCTGCATGGAGATCACCTCGCAGTTTTCCTCCGCCAGGGCCAGGGTCAGCCTGGATACATTGACTTTTGCGTATACATCCGCCTCTCTGTCGGAGACGATTCTGTACTCCACCTCCATGCCGTCCAGCACACGGGCCAGGGTCCCCGCGTCGGTGACCTCCAGGCGGATGCATTTCCGGCAGGCGCTCTCCAAATCCGCCGCGCTGATCTCCCTCACCATCTGGCCCCTGTCGATGAAGCCGTAGTGGGTGGCCAGCCTGGACAGCTCATCCAGGATATGGCTGGAAATCAGGAAGGTGATCTGCTGCTCCCGGTTCAGCTTCAGGATCAATTCCCGCATCTCGATGATCCCCTGGGGATCCAGGCCGTTCACCGGTTCGTCCAGCATCAGGAAATCCGGGGAACCCACCAGGGCGATGGCGATGCCCAGCCGCTGGCGCATGCCCAGGGAAAAGTGGCGGGCTATCTTCTTCCCGGTGTCCGAGAGCCCCACCAGCTTCAGGATGTCCTCCATCCCGTCATAGCTGGGCAGCCCCAGGATGCGGTACTGCTGCTTCAGATTGTCCTGGGCCGTCATGTCCAGGTAGATGGAGGGCGTCTCCACCACGGCCCCCATCCTTCTGCGGGATTTCGAGATATCCCTGTCCGTATCCTTCCTGCCGTACAGGGTATAGCCCCCCGAGGTGGGGGACTGGAGCCCGCAGACCAGCCGGATCAATGTGGTCTTGCCGGCGCCGTTCCTGCCTACAAAGCCGTAGATTGCCCCCTTGGGGACATTCATAGACAGTTCGCTCAGCGCCTTGAAATGCTTGTACTTCTTGGTCAATGAATTCGTCTGTAGAACATATTCCATATGCGCAACCTCCTGATTCCAGTACCGCAGCTTTCCCTCCAATACCATTTATGGCAGACAGCTTGTTTTCCGGTACTGCCGTTTTTATCTGACACAGATATCGTATCTCCGGACAGTAAAGAAACCGGTAAAGGAAACAGTAAAGATTCGGTAAAGATTCCTCACCCGCGCATCTTGAAACCGATTCCCCAGACTGCTTCGATGTAGTCCTTCTCCGACACCTCCCGGAGCTTCCTGCGCAGGTTGCTGACATGCATCTTCAGGGAGCTGTCCGTGCAGTCCGGCGTGTCCTGGCTGATGCGCTCCAGCAGCAGGGATTTGGTCACCACCTGGGAGGGGTTGCCCATGAGGAGCTTCAAAATGGCGTACTCCGTCCTGGTCAGCCGTATCTTTCTGCCGCAGGCCTCCACCTCATGGGTATCCGTATGCAGCGCGATATCGCCGTACACCAGCACAGGGTCCGCTGGCTCCCTGGCAGGCCCCCGAAGCTGTACGGAGATCCTGGCCAGAAGCTCCTTCATGGCGAAGGGCTTGGTCACATAATCCACCGCGCCGCCCAGCAAAAGCTCCACCTTCCTGTCGATGTCCACCTTGGCGCTGACCACGATGACGGGGATCCCCTTGGAATGCTCTTCTTCCATTATCTGCGGCAGCACCTTCTCGCCATTCAGCCCCGGCAGCATCAGGTCCAGCAGTATAAGGTCCGGCCTTGCGTCCGCCAGCACATACAGCGCCTCCGTTCCCGAATAGGCCCGGGATACGCTGTACCCCTCTTTTGTCAACGTCTCTTCCAGCATATTTCCGATGTGCAGGTCATCATCTATGATTAGGATTTTTTTCATCATTTTTAAGTCCTATCTCGTTTTAATGGTTCAGGCGTAAATAAAATCTAATTCCAGCTTATCGCATGGCGAGCTTTGTGATATAGTGTCGATATGGGAAAGCCATAGAGCCAAGGCGGCTTCGCCCCTCTTGTTTTTCGGAGGGTTCAAGTAGCCCTCCAGACGAAAGAAAGGAGGGTGATGCAGTGTATGTTAAATATCAGGATTTAATCCAGTTTGGAATATTCATTGTCGCCCTTGTCAGTCTGATTTATCAGATTTGTAAGGAAAAAAAGAAATAGCCGCCACTACTTGCACTAGTGACGGCTGACCGCTCTTTAGCGGTAACGGTTATAATTAGTTGAGGGGTAGAGCCGCTTCTATGGCTTTTCCCTATTTCAATATAACATATCTGACAACAGTCTTCAAGAGCTATCTCAAAGAGATGTATTTTTATCTCTTCGAGAACTGCGGAGCGCGACGAGCAGCCTTCAAGCCGTACTTCTTCCTCTCCTTCATACGAGGGTCTCTGGTCAGGAACCCCTCCTTCTTCAGGACGGGCCTGTACTCCGCGTCCACCTGGAGCAGAGCCCTTGCGATGCCGTGCCTGATAGCGCCTGCCTGTCCGGTGTAGCCGCCGCCGCGCACGTTCACCAGCACATCGAACTTCTCATTGGTGCCAGTAGCCACGAAGGGCTGGCGGACGATGACCTTCAGGGTCTCCATACCGAAATAG
>CAOOJO010000277.1 GCA_948496895.1 uncultured Acetatifactor sp.
CCTCATCGGACGCCGCCAGGAGGGCTGCCTGATCCTGCTGGCCTGCCACGACAGGGAGGAGCTGGAGACGCTGTCGGATCGGATCTACCGGGTGGAGGGCGGGGTCTTTACACCCGCCGGGGCGGCTCCGGCATCGGCATCGGCGTCGGAGCTGCCCTGAAGCCTCTATGACCTTTGAAGACCGGAGAGAAAGGAGGAGTGTGGATATGACACGGAAAATCATGAGGATCATAGGAATCATGCTGTCTGCAATAGCATTCGCCGCAATCGGCTGCCGTCTGTACTGGATCAACGCCCGATATCCGGGCCCCATTGAGCAGACCTGCGGGCTGGGGGACTCCGTTCAGGTTGGAGATTATACCGTCACCTTTCAGGACTGGCGCTGGTCGGACGGTGAGATCCTCCATGCGCTCTGCCCGGGATTCTGCTTCCTGCTGGATGAAGAGGGAGAGGAGTATCCGGTGAGCCGGGAGCGGATAGGACTGGTCACATTGACAATTACAAAAGCCGGGACGGATCAGACAGGGGCAGACCAGGCCATGACAGACGATGCCGCCCAACTGCCGGACCTGACCGGCATGGCCTTCTAGTCAGGGGCCTGGGGGAACCAGTTCGACATGGAGCTGATGTACCTGCTGAACCCCCGGTTAGAGTCGCTCAGGCTACAGCTGGAGAAAAGGGAGAGCGTGGAGATCCTTCTGCCCATGGCCATGACGGACCAGCAGTTCACCCGGGAGCAGTGGGAGCGGATCGACCGGAGGGTGTTCTACGTGGTTCTGGACTATTATCCAGCAAAGATACGGTTCAGGTGCGGGCAGGCTCCTCCCGAGCTAGGGGGAAATACATCATCTGTCCGTGAACCATGGATTTGAGGAAGCTGCCTTATGGGCGGAGAGAGGGACGGAACCTGTCTTGTAGAAAGGACATAGACCCGGTTTTTGCACGGTGGGACGTGCAGGAACCGGGCCTTTTCCTTTCCTGGCGGAAGCGTCCGGATGCCGAAGTCGGTTTTTTTCAGGTGTCTGCACGGATAATTCCATGGCGGGAAAGCAGGATATTTGGATAATAGAATATAGATAGTCGCTACAGACAAAAGCAGAAGGGGGTCATCTATGAAAGGCGAAAAACAGGTCTTGACAAAAAAGGGAAAGAACAAGCAGAGTCTGAAAAGCTATTTCAGGAACAACTGGCAGCTCTATGTGATGATACTTCCGGCAGTGGTATATTTCTTTATCTTCAACTATATGCCCATGTACGGAATACAGATTGCCTTTAAGGACTATAAGGCGGTGATGGGCATCAACGGGAGTCCCTGGGTGGGCTTCAAGCATTTCGAAGCATTTTTCAATGCCTATTATTTCGTGCGGCTGCTGTCCAACACATTGATTTTGAATCTGGAGAATCTGATCTGCGGGTTCCCGATTCCCATCATCATGGCCATCATGCTGAACCAGATTCGCAACGAGAAGGTAAAGAGAGGAATCCAGACTACTATCTATGTGCCGTATTTCATCTCCACGGTGGTGCTGGCAGGCATGCTCTACATCTTCCTGTCCCCCACCAGCGGCATCTTCAACACGGTTCGGGGCTGGATGGGCCTGAAGGCAGTGGACTATATGTCCAGCGCGGGAGCGTTTCGGCCGATCTACATCATCTCCAGCATCTGGCAGGGAGCGGGCTATAGCACCATCCTTTTCATCGCGGCCCTGGCGGGGGTGGACACCTCCCTCTATGAGGCGGCGGAGATCGACGGGGCCAGCATCTGGCAGAAGATTCGCTACATAGACATCCCCAGCCTCCTGCCCACCATCATGATGGTGCTGGTGCTGGACTGCGGAAAGCTCCTGGGGAGCAATACGGAGAAGGCCCTGGTCATGCAGACGGCGGGAAATATCCCCACCTCGGACATCATCGGCGTCTATGTCTACAATGTAGGTCTGGGGAGCGGGCAGTTCTCCTACACCGCGGCCATCGGGCTGTTCATCAACATCATCAACTTTATCCTGATCGTCACTGTCAACAGGATATCCAAGAAGGCCACGGACGTGGGACTGTTTTAGGGAAAGGGAGGTGCTGCAGTTATGGCGAAGAGTACGTCAGTGTCCGTAAAACCGGGCAAAAGAAAGCTGAGCAGAAGCAATCAGATCTTCAGGATCGTAAATACCATATTTTGGACCGCAATCATGTTCATGATTCTCTACCCGCTCTATCTGGTGGTGATCGCCTCGATCTCCGATCCCGACGCCATCGTCCGGGGCGAGGTGGTATGGCACCCGGTGGGCATCTCCATGAGGGGATACGAGGCGGTGTTCAAATACAATGAGCTGCTGCGCTCCTACGGGAATTCTTTCCTGTACACATTCAGCAGCGTGGTGCTGAGCATCGTGGTGACCCTGCTGGGGGCCTATGTGCTCTCCAGGCCAAAGTTCAAGGGGAAGGCGCTCTTCAACCTGTTCTTCGTCTTCACCATGTTCTTCGGGGGCGGGCTGGTTCCCACGTTCCTGACCATGCGGGACCTGGGGCTCTACAATACGCCTTTGGTGGTGATTCTCATGGGGAGCGTAAGCGTCTGGAACCTGATGGTGGCAAGGACGTTCATCCAGACCAGCATCCCCCACGAGCTCTACGAGGCCTCCATGATAGACGGGGCCAGCCACTTCGCCTACTTCGCAAAGGTGGTGGTTCCCCTGAGCAAGACCATCATCGCGGTGCTGGCAGTGTACTACGGCGTGGCGAAATGGAACGACTTCTTTACCGGGCTGGTCTATCTGCGGGACAGGAACCTCTTTCCGCTGCAGACCATTCTGCGGGAGATCCTGGCGACGCTCCAGGTGGACAAGACAGGGGACTACATGATGAACATGGCTGACGATATGTCCTCCATGGCGGAGGCCATAAAGGTAGCTCAGGTGGCGAAATACTGCATCATCGTGGTGGCCACCGGCCCTGTGGTCGTCCTGTATGCGTTCATGCAGAAGTATTTCGAGAAGGGCGTCATGATCGGCTCCCTGAAAGGGTAGGCTCCGGGCAGGCTTACGGCCCGGAAAGGGAAAGGTGGCAAAAGCAGCAAGGGCTCTGCTTTCCATATAGAAGCACAAAATACTACACATACGTAACAAGGAGGTTTACATGAAAAAGAAAGCAATGGCACTGATGTTGACCGCCATGCTGGCGGCATCGTCGCTGGCGGGCTGTGGCTCGGATCTGGCATCCACCGGTTCGTCCGGGGAGGGCGCCGGGGGAGAGGGAGGCTCCGCCCAGGCTGAGGGCAGCGCAGGAGGAGAAAGCCAGGGAGATGCTTCGAACTTCAACGAGACAGGCTTCCCCATCGTCAATGAGCCTATCACCCTGAAGGTCATGCAGGGCATCCGGGACTCGGATTCCCTGACGGACCCTTCCGAGATGCCGGCCATCCAGCGCCTGGAGGAGCAGACAGGCATCCATCTGGAATGGGAGGTGATCAAGGGCACGGACTGGTCCACCAAGCTGAACCTGATGTTCGCCTCCGGGGAGTATCCGGATCTGATCATCACCCCCAACACGGCCGTGGATCAGGAGGAATACGGGGTATCCCAGAAGCTCCTGATCCCATTGAACGATGACCTGACCAGCAAATATATGCCCAACTATACCGAGAGGCGGGCGGCGGAGGATACGGATCCCTGCGAGGCCCTGGTGGCATCCGACGGCAACAAGTATGCCATCGGGTACATGGTAGGCCAGTACATCAATACGCCGGCACATTACTTCATCAACCAGGCCTGGCTGGACAACCTGAACCTGGAGACGCCCACCAATGTGGAGGAGCTCACAGAGGTGCTGCGCGCGTTCAAGGAGCAGGACGCCAACGGAAACGGGGACGCTACGGACGAGGTTCCTCTGCAGATGACCCTGGATGCGGGATATTACAGCGTGCGCTATATGCTTCCCATGTTCGGGGTTCCCGCGGGCAACAAATGGATCTACCTGGACAATGACAAGAAGGTGCAGTTCACCCCTACCCAGGAGGGCTTCCGGAAATGCATGGAATGGCTCCATACCTGCTATGAGGAGGGGCTGACGGATCCGGAGATGATTTCCCAGGACGGCCCTACCGTGGAGACCAAGTTCAACGAGGACAAGTCCGGCTTCTTCACGGCCTGGAGGCTGAAGGCCATGAACTTTGACGACGGCGTGGCCGCCACCTGTACGCTGTATACGCCCCAGGATGAGGGAGCCTGCATGTACCGCTCCGTAGAGAGGGCCAGCAAGGGCGCTTTCATCACCGCCACGAACCAGTATGTGCCCCAGACCCTGCGCCTGTTAGACGCCATGCTGGAGACAGAGATGATGTATTCCCTGTACTATGGCGAAAAGGACGCCACGGACGGCACCGGCTGGAAGTATGACGAGGACGGCAAGGTGCAGACCCTGATGATGGGCGACATCGATGTCAAGAATTTCCTGGACTGCAATACGCTGTTCTTCGGCCCGGGCAAATACATCGACTCCGTGTTCCAGTGGTCGGAGCAGAGAATCGAGAAGACCGGGTACTGCCAGACCTATGACGGGGCAGGGCTTCTGCAGAAGTACTCCAACGATTACCTGGAGATCGCGCCGCTGACGTCAGAACAGCTCCAGGCCAATGCGCTGAAGGAGACGGACATCTCCAACGCCGTGAAGGAGTATATGGCTACATTCATCACGGACGGCGTGAC
>CAOOJO010000278.1 GCA_948496895.1 uncultured Acetatifactor sp.
AGCACCTTGATGCCCGGCGCCGTAAAGGCTTCTCCCGCCCTCTGTTCCGTCTGGGAGATCTCCGGCATCTCGCAGACGGGGGTGCTGTCCGTTATCCTCTGGGGGATGGCGATGGTGACCAGAGTTCCCTTACCGTAGGTGCTGTCCACCCGGATGGTGCCGTCCATGAGCTCCACCAGCTGCTTCACGATGGCCAGCCCCAGCCCGGTGCCCTCCACGCTTCGGTTGCGTTTGGAGTCCACCTGCCGGAAATCCTCGAATATCTTGCCCAGGTCTTCCTCCCGGATGCCGCAGCCCGTGTCCTCCACCCGGAAAGTGAGCAGCTCCTCATCCGCGTTCTCCCCGGGCTCCCCGGTGATGCTGATGTGCACATACCCTTTCTTGGTGAATTTGATGGCATTGCTGAGGATATTAATCAGAACCTGCTTAATCCGCCCCTGGTCGCCCCTGTAGCCGCAGGGGAGGCGGTCGTCCAGCTCGTACTTCATGACCAGCCCGTGCTGGGAGGCGGCCATGTCCATCATGCCCACGATCTCATCCGCCACTATCTTTATGTAGTAGTCCGTGGGCACCAGCTCCATCTTGCCCGCCTCCACCTTGGACAGATCCAGAATGTCGTTGATGATGGCCAGCAGGTTCCTGGCGGCGGACTGCACGTTCTTGGCATAGGCATAAATCTGGGTGTCCGCGCACTCCTCCATGATGATGTCGTTCAGGCCGATAATCGCGTTCATGGGCGTGCGGATTTCATGGGACATGTTGGCCAGGAATTCGCTTTTGGCGATGCTGGCCTTCTCGGCCTGCTGGCGCACCCGCTTGATTTCGTTGATATAGGCCTTGATGTCCGTCATATCCAGGATCAATATGACGCAGCCCTGCTTTCTGCCGTTCTCGTCTACAATCTTCTTGCTGTGGCTCTCGTAGTGCTGGCCGTTGATGGAAAAGCTCTGGGGGATGTCCTCGTTGAGCATCTCCTCCCGGAATTCCTCCAGCACGCGGATGTTCTCTCCCAGCTTGTGGGCGGGCAGGCGGGTGAAGATGTCCGCCGCGGCCCTGTTGTAGCTCACCAGCCGGTCATGGTCGTCCAGGGCTATCACCCCGTCCCCCAGGTTCTCCAGCACCTTTTCCGCCGCCAGATGGCGGAAGTCGTAGTTGCGCCTGCTCCACACCACGATGACTACCATAGCCATGGAGATGGCCAGCGTCATAGGTGTAAAGTCGAACACCTTCACCAGCTTGAGGACATAGCCCGCCAGCACGATCACCGGCAAGGTGGAGATCCCCAGGATCGTCCAGTACTGGCGGTTCACCTGCCGGTCCGAGCGCACATGGATGGCCCGGGCAAGGGTGAACATGCACAGCCCATAGGGAATGATGATGCGGGTGAACATGAAGAGAGTGTACAGCGGGCCATAGGTGATGCTGACATAGTGGAACCCGTCCGGGGCCGTCAGCCATCTGACCTCTCTGTAGAAAAGGCCGTGCCAGTTAAAGAACACCGTGGGCAGCACAAAGAAGTTGACTATGGCCAGAATCCGCAAAAGCCTCTTGGGCGGGGCGGCGCTGCAATAGAGATAGGTAAACCAGCAATAGAACAGCGGCACGAAAGCGGAGCCCACGTTCTCCACCGTCACCGCCGTGACGGCAGCCTCCACCGTGGGAGCGGTCAGCTCCAGCAGATACCCCACGTTCTGCACCAGAGAGCCGCACATGATGAAGATCAGGAACTTCTGCTCCCTGGCCCCCTCTCCGTTGAGCAGGAGAATCAGCGCGATAAAAGTCAGGCAGATGCCGAAGCACTCCAGCGCGATGACCAAGTTTACCATATCGATACCCCCCATTCATCATAGTATATCTCAACTGATATGTCAAGAAATATGAGGCCTCCTGCCAAGGGGAGGCCCCGCTGTCCTGCCGCTCGGGATTCCCCTACCTGTAGCCCTCGGAATAGGAAATCACGGCCTCGTTCCTCCTCATGAAAAGCAGCCCGAAAGAACCAGGCCCGCAGTTGCTGGCGATGGCGGAGGAGGCCTTCTGCAGGTAGACCCTCTCGAAGGGACAGTACTGCCGCACCAGATCCTGGATGTACTGCAGGCTCTCCTCGCTCATCCCCGCGTAGGTGATGAACAGGATCCGCCTGTCGATGCCCCTGGGATTCGCCAGCGTCTTGCGCACATAGCCCTTTATCACATGGTAGAAGCTCCCCATCTCCATGCTGCTCACCGCCATCCGGCTCTTGCGCAGCACGATCACCGGGTGCAGCAGCAGGGCGTCGCACATCACCTGCACCCGCTTGGAGATCTGCCCCGCCTTGCACATCATATGGGTGCTGTCGATGATGAACGCGGACGAGATATAGCGGCGCAGCTTCTTCACGGTCTTCACGATCTCGTCCCTGGAGGCATGGTTCTCCGCCATATGGGCCGCGTAGAGCACGGAAAGGCCCATGCTGCTGGAGAGATGCCCGGAGTCGATTACCGTGACGTTCTCAAAGGACTTGGCGGCCTCCAGGGCGTTGCGGTATCCCTCGCTGACATGCTTCGCCATGGTGATGTGGATTACGTTCTGCGCCTCCGTCAGCTTCTGTGCGAAGAAGCGCTCATAGTCCTGCACGTCCGGGGGCTGGGAGACGCCGCTCTTGCCCTCCGCCATGTGGGCCAGCAGCTCATCCGCCATCAGCTCCGAATCGTCCAGGAACCGCCCCTGGTCCGTGCAGATATAGTAAGGGCATACGCTGACGCCGAACTCCCGCTTCAGGGAGTCCGGCAGGTCGCACACGCTGTCCGTGGTGACCATCAGCGATATCCGCTTGGCCTGCTCGAAGATCAGCACGTCCTTTCCGATCTCCGACTGGCTGGCGGTCTCGCTCAAGGTCACCAGCTCCTTGGGCAGGATGTTCAGCACGGCGGCCTCCAGCAGGGCGCCGCTGACCGGCTTGGCCAGGTAGCCGCTGAAGCCCTCCTTCCGGTAGATCTGCTGATTGTCGCTCCCCGCATTGGCGGTGAGGGCTATCACCGGCACGTCCTGGCACAGTCCCCCGGGCTGGGAGTGCAGGGCATGGAGGCATTCTATCCCGTCCATCTCCGGCATCAGGTGGTCCATCAGGATGCAGTCATAGTGCTGGTACTGGGTCAGCCGCAGGCATTCCGCGCCGCTGGACGCCGTGTCGATCTGCACCTTGGTATCCGACAGGAGCTTGCGCACCACCATCAGGTTCATCTCGTTGTCGTCCACCACCAGCAGATGGGCGCCCGGCGCCTCGAAGCTGTGCCTGTACTGCTCCCCCTCGTGCACCTTCATGCGGGAGCTCAGGGTGAACGTCCCCAGCTCCCTCTCGCTCATGATGTCCTGCTCCAATGTGACCAGGAACGTGGAGCCGTTCATGTAGACGCTGTTGACGCTGATCTCGCCTCCCATCAGCTCCACCAGCTGCTTGACGATGCTCAGCCCCAGCCCGGTGCCCTCGATATGCCGGTTCTTCTTCTCGTCCACGCGCTTGAACGCATCGAAGATATAGGGGATGTTCTCCTTCTTCACCCCCTGGCCCGTGTCCTCCACGGAGTACCAGACCCGCACCCGGTTCACGCCCACCCGCTCGCAGCGCACGGAAAGGGTGACGGAGCCCTCCTTCGTATATTTCACCGCATTGTTCAGCAGATTGATCAGCACCTGCTTGATGCGCACCTCGTCGCCGCAGAGCATGCTGGGCATGGAGGGATCCACCTGCAGCCGGAATTCCAGCCCCTTTTCCCGGGCCTTGATCCAGATCATGTTCACGATCTCCGAGAAGAGCTCCCCGGTCTCATAGGACACGTTCACGATCTCCATCTTGCCGGACTTGATCTTGGACAGGTCCAGGATATCGTTGATCAATGTCAGCAGCATCTTGCTGGCGCCCTGGATGTTCCTGGCGTTCTCCGCCACCTCATCGGAGATCTCCCCCCGCAGGATCATCTCGTTGAGGCCGATGATCGTATTGATGGGCGTGCGTATCTCATGGCTCATGCTGGAGAAGAAATGGTTCTCCGCCTGGTTCAGCTCCTCGATCTCCTTCTTCTGCTTTTTGGTGAGCTTGTTCTCCTCCTCGTAGAGATGGTTCTGGAACAGGAGCAGCACGCTTGTCAGGAAGCCCACCAGAATCACGGAGCGGACGGAGTCGAAATAGGCCTGGGCCGTGGTGTTGGGTATCACCAGCTCCGGATGGTGGTAGGCCAAGTAGTAGCAGACCAATGCCTCCACCGTGCACAGCAGGAACAACAACCACCTGCGCTTGCCCTCCAGGGTGATGCTGATATAGATGAAGCAGAGCACGAACCACTCGGGCACCCCGCCGTAGAGCCCGCCTCCCGTGAAGAACACCACCGGGAACAGCAGCAGGAGCAGGATCACCGTGGCCGTAGCCCCCGTATTGATGCAGTCCTTTTTGATGCTGACCCTGGCCACTATGTAGATAAAGGCCAGGCTCGCCGGCAATATGAACAGATTCGCCGTGATCCTGCCCAGAACCAGGATGAACAGCAGCGCCACCATGCTGATGCCTGTGACAAGCCTGAACATCCGCTCCCTCAGACTGATCCTATGGTCAAAAATGATTTCCAGCCACTTTTTCAACACGGTAACCTCCATTTACAAATCCGCAATGCTCTCGCAGACCTCCCCGTACATCTGCAGCAGCAGGGGA